>JAQYOA010000101.1 GCA_028727605.1 Lachnospiraceae bacterium | reverse complement strand
TACACCATCAAGGATGATGTTGTTCCTGTTATCTGATTAGGTGTTGCGTCTATATTCCGTTTTCAAAACCAGCTTTTTAGGTGGTTTGTTTGCTATGCCCTTTATTTTTGGGGTGTTCTCGATTTATTTGTTTCAAACTTAAAACCTCTTTCTTTATAAGGATGTTTGGGTTATAATAGATGCGTGAAGAAAGAACACAACATCAGAGTTACCACTATAGAATCAGGATTGGTAGAAAACAGTATGAATAGCAAAGCATTAAAAACACTGGAATATGATAAGATTATCGAGCAGCTGGCATCCTATGCCAGTTCTCCTATGGGCAGGAAAAAATGCCTTGAACTTGCCCCGTCCTCATCTCTTTCCAAAATCACACGGATGCAGCAGGAAACACACGATGCGCTGAACCGTCTCTTCAAGAAAGGCCGCACTTCTTTTGGCGATGTCAAAGATCTGCGCGGCTCGCTGAAACGTCTGGAGATCGGCAGCACCATGAACATTGTGGAACTGCTTTCGACAGCTGCACTCCTTGAAAATACAGCCAGAATCAAAACCTACGGCCGCCGCGAAAATGCAGACTTAACTCCGGACTGTCTGGAGGAAATGTTTGATTTACTGGAGCCTCTGACTCCTCTGTCCACAGAGATTCGCCGCTGCATTCTCTCCGAGGACGAGATCAGTGATGACGCCAGCCCGAAACTCCGACAGATCCGCCGCTCCATTAAATCCTGCGAAGAGAAAATTCACAGTCAGCTCATTTCTCTGGTAAACGGTTCCTACCGCACTTACCTGCAGGATGCAGTGATCACGATGCGGGACGGCCGGTACTGTATTCCCATAAAGTCCGAATACAAAGGACAGGTTCCGGGCATGATCCATGATCAGTCCTCCACCGGTTCTACTTTTTTTGTAGAGCCGATGGCTGTTGTAAAGCTGAATAATGATATTCGGGAACTGGAGATCGAGGAAGAAAAAGAAATCGAAGTAATTCTTGCCTCCTTAAGTGCCCAAGTAGATCTTCATCGGGATGAAATCCGCCGCAATATTGAGACGATGGCAGAACTGGATTTCATTTTCGCCAGAGCCGCACTGGCTATGGAACAGAATGCCAACGAGCCGATCTTTAATACAGAGGGAAGAATTCACCTTCGCAAGGCACGGCACCCGCTGATTGACCCGAAAAAAGTAGTCCCCATTGACCTCACACTGGGAGAAGATTTCGATCTGCTGATCGTCACCGGACCAAACACCGGCGGTAAGACAGTCTCTTTGAAAACCGTCGGACTTCTGACTCTGATGGGACAGTCCGGCCTTCACATACCGGCATTGGATCGATCCTCTCTCGCCGTATTTGAAGAAGTATATGCGGATATCGGAGATGAACAGAGTATCGAGCAGTCGCTCAGTACTTTTTCCTCCCATATGACCAACGTGGTATCTTTTCTCTCCCGTGCAGATGCCAACTCCCTTGTGCTTTTTGATGAGCTGGGAGCCGGAACCGACCCGACAGAAGGTGCCGCACTTGCCATTGCCATTCTCTCCACCTTACATGAGCAGGGAATCCGTACCATGGCAACCACCCATTACAGTGAACTGAAAATTTACGCTCTTTCCACAGAAGGAGTGGAAAATGCCTGCTGTGAATTCGACGTTGATACTTTAAGTCCCACCTACCGTCTGTTGGTGGGTGTTCCCGGAAAGAGTAATGCGTTCGCCATCTCCAGCAAGCTCGGCCTGCCGGATGAAATTATCCAAAGAGCAAAAGAGCAGATCAGCGAACAGGATGAGTCTTTTGAAGATGTTCTCTCCACTTTGGAACAAAACCGTATTACCATGGAAAAAGAACAGGCAGAGCTTGCCCGCTATCGTCAGGAAGTGGAAACACTCAAAGCCAGCCTTTCCAAAGACCAGGAAAAACTGGACGCCCGCCGTGACAAACTGATCGCCAAGGCAAATGAAGAGGCACAGGCCATCCTTCGGGAAGCCAAGGAATATGCCGACCAGACGCTCCGGGATTTTCAGCGGTTCGGAAAAGAAAATGTTTCTGTCCGTGAGATGGAAAAGAAGCGTACCGAGCTTCGCGAAAAGATGAACAAACTGGATCGAAAAAAAGCAGAGGAGCGCCCCAAACAAACGGGAAATCTGAAAGCTTCCGACCTTTCCATCGGCGATGCTGTCAAAGTTTTGAGTCTCAATGTCAAGGGTACCGTCAGCACTCGTCCCGATTCCCGGGGCAACCTTTTTGTGCAGATGGGAATTATGCGCACAAAGGTCAATATCTCCGATCTGGTACTGATCGATGAACCGGTCATTACCGGACCTGCACTTTCAAAGACCAGCAGCGGAAAAACCAAACTGAATAAAGCTGCCACTATCTCCACGGAGATCAATCTTCTCGGGAAAACAGTGGATGAAGCCATCGCAGAGCTGGATAAGTATCTGGATGATGCCTATCTGTCTCACCTGCCCAGTGTCCGTGTCGTACACGGCAAAGGTACCGGTGCACTCCGAAAAGGCATTCACAACTATCTGCGAACCCAAAAACATGTCAGCAATTACCATCTGGCCGAATTCGGCGAAGGCGATGCCGGCGTGACCATTGTAGAGTTTAAGAAATAGGAGGCGACCACATGGCTGCAAAGCAGAAAATTCTCATCGTAGATGATGACAATAATATTGCAGAGCTGATTTCTCTTTATCTGACCAAGGAATGCTACGATACCAGAATTGTAAATGACGGTGAGGAAGCCCTGAAAGAGTTTCGCAGCTTTGCTCCCAATCTGATTCTCCTGGATTTAATGCTGCCCGGCATGGATGGCTATCAGGTCTGCAGAGAAATCCGCCACGATTCCAATGTTCCGATTATCATGCTCTCCGCCAAAGGGGAAGTATTCGATAAAGTGCTGGGACTGGAACTGGGAGCTGACGATTATATCATCAAACCATTCGACTCAAAAGAGCTGGTAGCAAGAGTCAAAGCGGTACTACGCCGCTTCCAGCCGGCCAAAACACTCCCCGTCTCTCAGACAAACGGAAAGTGTGTGGAGTATCCGGATCTGATCATCAATCAGACAAATTACTCCGTCATTTATCAGGGAGAAACCATCGATATGCCGCCCAAAGAACTGGAATTGTTATACTTTCTCGCGGCTTCTCCCAATCAGGTATTTACCAGAGAACAGCTTCTGGATCATATCTGGGGATATGAGTACATTGGCGATACCCGCACGGTGGATGTTCATATCAAGCGTCTGCGCGAAAAAATCAAAGATCATTCCTGCTGGGCAATCAGTACCGTCTGGGGCATCGGTTATAAGTTCGAGGTTAAAACACAATGAAACGAACTCTTTATCACAAACTGGTTTTCATTTATATCCTTTTCGGCATTGCAGGATTTGTTCTGATCTCCACTTTGGGTTCCCGTCTGGTGGAGGATAATCTGGTCACTGCCGCCAGTACCAGTTTGTACAATGAGGCTTCCAAAATTGCTTCCCGTCAGGCGAGCCTATACTACAGCGAGACCCGCACCTACTCCGATCTGTACGACAATTTAAGTTCTCTGGCCTCCTACCAGGACTCTCAGATCTGGCTGATCAGCCCGGACGGAGAAATTCTCTTAAACACCGCACAGTCTCCCACTTCCCGGGAGACTGTATTTCTGGATCAGTTTGATCCGGTCGCGCTGGGCAGCCAGTATTACAGTACCGGAAACTTTTTTGATTATTTTAATACAAAAATGCTCAGCGTGATGGTTCCCGTTACCTCGAACCTTCGGATCAAAGGCTATGTTGCCATCCACATTTCCCTCCAGGATATCTATGATCAGCGGGAAGAATTGATCGTTTATATCGATCTGCTGTTTTTCCTGATTTACGGGCTTTCCCTTTTCATTCTGCTGTTTTTTTCTCTCGGGGTTTATCACCCCCTGCAGAAAATCATCAGCGGCGTAAAAGAATATGCGGCCGGCAATCTGAACTATAACATCCCGGTAAAAACAAACGATGAACTTGGTTATCTCGCATCCACACTGAATTATATGTCAGATGAACTGAATAAGACCGGAGAATATCAGAAAAAGTTTGTTGCAAATGTCTCCCACGATTTCCGCTCTCCGCTCACCTCCATCAAAGGATATGTGGAGGCGATTCTGGACGGAACCATTCCGTTGGAGCTTCAGGAAAAATATCTGAATATTGTCCTGTTTGAGACAGAGCGTCTGAACAAGCTGACACAGAGCCTCCTTACCCTGAATGATATTGATCGGAAGGGACATATGCTGGATATTACGGTGTTTGATATCAATGCCGTAATCAAGGATACCGCTGCTACCTTTGAGGGCATCTGTACTTCCAAGCGAATTTCCATCTCGCTTGTGTTTCTGGCGCGGTCGCTTTACGTTTCTGCTGATATGGGAAAAATTCAGCAGGTTCTGTATAATCTGATCGACAATGCCATCAAATTCAGTGACAACGATTCTACCATCACTGTGGAGACTACGGAAAAACACGGAAAAGTCCTCGTCTCGGTCAAGGATACCGGCTGCGGCATTCCAAAAGAAAGCATTACAAAAATCTGGGAACGCTTCTACAAGCTGGATGCCTCCCGCGGAAAGGACCGTAAAGGAACCGGACTTGGCCTGTCAATTGTAAAAGAAATCATCAATGCACATCATCAGAATATCAATGTCATCAGTACGCCGGGAGTGGGAACGGAATTTATCTTTACCCTGGACCGTGCGTCGGAACCTCCGAAAAATACTACTTCGGAAAATGCTGCAAAAAGAGGGTGAAAATCTGAACCTGATCAGATTTTCACCCTCTTTTTTGAAACAGTTATTTCCACTCATAATTTCGCAGACTGCCTGCCATCTGCATTTGCTCAAAATGATTCTGTCTGAGTGCTTCGTAGAGAATAATTGCCACAGAATTTGACAGATTCAAAGACCGGATATCCTGCAGCATGGGAATCCTGACTGCCGTCTCCTGATTTTCGTAAAGAATCTCTTCCGGGATTCCCCCGCTCTCCTTGCCGAACATAATATAACAATCTTCCTCATACTGTACATCCACATAGGTCCGGGGACCCTTCGTGGTCGCATAATAGATCTTCGCTCCCGGATTCTTTCCGAGAAAATCTTCGTAGTCCTCATAAACCGTAACATCCAGATCTTTCCAGTAATCCATTCCTGCCCTTTTCAGTGCCTTTTCCGAAAGACTGAAACCCAGCGGCTTAATCAGATGAAGCCTGGTTCCTGTTGCCACACAGGTTCTCCCGATATTGCCTGTATTTGCCGGGATTTCCGGTTCATGAAGTACAATGTTTAAATGTGCCATTTTCAATTTCCTTCTTTCACAATACGATACAATTCATCCGTCTGCGGTTTGTCCAGATAGCGGATTTCCTCCCCGTTCCGGATAATGCGCTCTTTTTGATCGGTTGTCTTTCCAATCACCGCCGCACAGATTCCCTGCTCAGCAAGCCGCCTCACCAGCGTTTTTCCGTCGTCAATTCCGATCAGCAAAGAGCCGGTAGAGAGAATCTGATAAGGATTCAGTCCAAAATATTCACAGATTTCTATGGTTTCCTGCTGTATGGGAATATCCTTAATCGAAACATCCATGCCAAGTCCCGCTCCCTCCGTCATTTCCCAGAGTGCGCCAAAGATCCCTCCTTCGGAAACATCCTGCATAGCGCCTGCTTTGCATGAAATTGCAGTCTGAGCGATATCCAGAACAGAATACCGATCGTCAAATTGTTCTGCACTGTGGAGAAAACCCGGTGAGAACTGCGAAAGCAGCTCTTCTTTTCGTGTCTTTGCCAGATAAGCGGCAGCACCAAGTCCGACTCCTCCGGCCACCACCAGATCCTGATCCGGCAAAAGCAGATGAGGTCCATGAAGAATTTCATCCGAAGACTCCCCGATTCCGGTTACACTTAGAATCGGAACAGAAACTGCTTCCGTCACCTCCGTATGCCCCCCGATCAGTTCCGTTCCGCATTTTCCCGCGGCTTCATCCATCGCTCGCATAAAGCACTTCAGTTCCGTTTCTTCCATAGACGGCGGAAGCATCAGACTGATCATGGCTCCCGTGGGAACAGCACCTGCAGCAGCGATACTGTTCCATACACGGTGCAGTGCCAACACGGCCGTCTCGGTATCCCAAACAACCACCGGCGCACCCGAGAGTACCGTCATTTTTCCCTGCTGCTTATGGGCACTGTATCCTCTCCCATAAGCGGGACCCGCTGCCACATCCTCTCTTCGGTGTGTGATCTGCCGAAGCACAGACCGAACCAAAGCGGCCTGTGATAACTTTCCTATTCTCATATTCTTACCTTTCCGCCCCGTGCAGGATTCTTCTTCTGTTCTCACTCATTTGTGGAACCATCGCTGGTATTTTCCTCCTGCTCATCATCTTCACTGCTCTTTGAATCATTCGTCTCCGGTGACTTTCCTCCAGGATATTTTCCTGCCGCTGCCTCCACCTGATCCAGATCATTTGAGGCAATGGCAGCTTCCATTGCAGCTTTTGCCTCGGGATCATCCGTTTTTGTACCTATCGTATATTTGTTGGGCGACATATTATAAGTACTGGAATTTACCTGTTCTCTCGTTTCCGTTCCGTCAATTGTAATCACCTTCCACAGTTCCGCCGTATAACCGGTATGTCCGCTGCTCACCTTGGAAATGCTTCCGTAAGACGCGGAAGGATCCGCTGAAAGGCTTGTAGTACACTCGGTAGTTGTCAATGTTTTACTTTCATAGGAAATACTGCGATTGGGATCTCTTGTCTCATGGCCGTAAATGACAAAACCGATCTCGCTTCCATCCGCATATCCGAGAATATAGATTGGTGCATCCGTATTATTGACGAATGAGAAATCTTTCACACCCTCTGCAATCGCCGCATCCATGGACGGCTTCACATAGTTGACAATCATGGAATGATTGTACCGCTCTGTCACTTCCAATTCCGCGCGCAGAACAGCCAGATAAAGCGTGGTGGAAACCTGACAGATTCCTCCGCCGTAACTTTCCACAACACTGCCCATCTCATAGGAAGCTGCAGGCGCATACCCGTTTTCTGCGTCAAACGGGGTCACAGCTTCTGTCACAGAAAAGGATTCGCCCGGATAGAGCACGGTTCCGTTGATTTTCGAGGTACCCGTTGAAACATTCTGTTTTCGGTTTCGGTTGCTTCCGGAATAATCCGTACTGCTCTGTCCCAGAACATCCTGTACCAGAGAGAGCTGTTCGGGATCGCCTCCTGCCGGTGACACTTCCGTATCCATATTAACGGCTCCAAGTCCGCCTCTCCAGACGTTCTGCATATAATCCACGACCTTCTCCACAGAGGCATCCACATTGACCGTATAGCCATCCTGCCCTTCCTGCACAACAAAGGTACCATTTTCTCTGACAAGGCTGGCAGATACTGCATCCCGGTTCAGTGGTACGGCGTAGGTTTCCACTGCCTGGCGAACCGCATCAGCATCCACAAGAAATGACAGAGAAAGGGTAATGCTCTCCTGCTGCTCCAGATGTTTTTTCACTTTGAAGCGTTCCAGTACATTGCCCTTCTGTCCGACCGCAAGCGCCTGCTGAACCAGCTCCTGATTTTCCCAGGTAAGTCCCAGTTCCCCTGCGCTCACCTGAGCGGCTTGTTCTCCCACACACAGATTAATTGTGGAAGTTTTCAATTCCTCCATTTTACTGTGAATTGCCTGACTGATCTGGGATTCTGTCATGCCTCCCACACTGATATCCTCGATGTAAATCCCTTCCAGTGCCGTATTTTCCCTGGTTTCTGCCTGAACACGGACAGCCCCTGTAAATACAAAAACTGCCGTCAGACAAACCAGAAACAGAATTCCCCGAAGTTTTTTTTCATACGTTCCCTGCTGTCTCACTCTAAAACCTCTCCAATTCATTCAAATCATCATAGACATGATAAGCGGTACAACCATCGCAACCACCAGAATAATCGCAATAATCGCAAAGATTCTCTGTTTTCTGGCGATCGGATCCTTTTTTCCGGTTTTTCGATGCTTATTTTCATTTCTTCTGACTGTGTTGCTCATGGTCCCTATTTCCTCCTTGTTTCTATTCTTCCATAATTTAAGATAATCCCGTCAATCAGCCTGGATGCCTCATTTTTGGTAAGGCTCTCCATCGGAACATTCACAGTAATCCGATGATATCTTATCAGATCCTCCAGGTATTTTCGCTGTGCTGCGGTAGCCGGATTCTCCCGCTTCATCTTGCAGATCAACGGAACAAACCGAAACCACTCCGGATGGCTCCCTGCATACTCCGTCTCCAGGCGGATGTAAAGTTCCAGCGTTTCCATCACGTCATCCATCGCGCGGTGCGCATTCTCTCTGGAAATCCCATAGTAACTGCACAAATATTCCAGACTTCTGCTCTCCAGATCCGGAAGCGCACACCTGGCAATATGCAGCGTGTCCAGTGCCTCTTTTTCAAACGAAAGCCCAAGATTTACTGCGCTGTGCTTGATAAATCGATAATCAAAGGAGATATTGTGTCCCAGAAGCGGCAGATCCCCGCAAAACTCCAGAAACCCTGTCACCGCTGTTGTGTTATCCGGCGCATTTTCAACCATTTTATCTGTGATACCGGTTAATTTCGTAATTGTCGGAGGAATTCCGATCATGGGATTGACAAAAGTTTCATAGGTTTCTGTGATACGTCCATCCTGTATCTTCACAGCTCCGATCTCCAGGATCCGGTCTTTTTTTGGAGTGAGCCCGGTTGTCTCAAGATCCAGCACCACAAAATTCCGGTTTATCATCTGTTTATCCCTCCGTCATCAAAGGCTTTTGCTCTACTACAGTAACGCATCTGAACCTTCCTTGTCAAGACGAACTATCCGGGCATTTTGTGTCAGCGGATCTCTTTCCCGGTAGTCAAAGAGAAGGATTTCCTGTCCGCTCCTTCCATCCTCTGTGACTGCAAAATCAAAGATCTCCAGATGCGTCATTCGCATCATCTGTTTCCAGTCATATTCCTGATAATCGGGAAGATACGTTCTCTGTTCTTCTTCCTTTTGATAGAAAGTTCTTGCATACTCCCTGGCTGCTCCCGGATCAGGGGCAAATGCAGGCCTTGTCTTCATATTTTCTCTCGCATATAAATCCATCACAGCCAGCTGCCTGTAAAGTTCTGCATTCTGCTGTTTTTCTTCGGTGAGAAATTCCAGAAGAATCTCATAACGGCGGATCCTGTTGTGGGACACATCACTGTATCCTTTTCTGCGGTAAAAATCTCCAAGTTCCTGATAGAAATCAAAGGGATTCTCATAAAGTTTCTCTGCAATCCCAAGCATATAGACAAACTGTCCGCTGTTATAGTAGACTTCTACCATTTCCTCCACATCCTTCAGCCGCAACACATCCTCATAAGGCAGCCATCTGGTGGAAAGCACTTCGTACGGTTCCTTTTCCTGATAGCAGCATTCATACTCTTTTGTATGTTCATACATATAGGAACCCTTCAGCACTTTTAAAAATCCAAGCTGCAGCTGATCCGGTTTTAATGCGTACACATCCGCAAAAGAATTTCGGAAGCTGGCATAATCCTCATAGGGCAGTCCCGCAATCAGATCCAGGTGCTGATGAATATTTCTTCCCTCTCTGATTTTCCTTACCACATCAGACACCTTATTGAAATCCATCCGGCGATGAATCTCTTCAATGGTTTTTGGATTCGTGGACTGCACGCCGATTTCCAGCTGAATCTGTCCCGGACGCAGGGACGACAGAAGTTTTAGCTCATCTTCCGTAATCAGATCGGCAGCAATTTCGAAATGAAAATTTGTAACGCCATTATCATGTTCCGCCAGATATTTCCAGATTGTCATGGCATGTTCTTTTTTACAGTTAAACGTGCGATCCACAAATTTGACCTGAGGTACTTTGTGATCCAGGAAAAACTGCAGTTCTTTTTTCACCAGATCCAGATTCCGGAATCGAAGTTTTTTATCGATGGAGGAAAGACAGTAACTGCAGGAAAACGGACAGCCCCTGCTGGATTCATAATACAGAATCCGGTTTTCAAATTGTTTCAGATCTCGGTAAGGGAATTCCACGCCGGAAAGATCCATAACACTCCGCCACGGGTTTTCGTGAATTTCTCCCGTTTCCTCTCTCCAGGTAATCCCCTCGATTTGTGACAGCTCTTCCAAAGAGCCTTCTCTCTGATAGAAAAGTGCCAGTTCCCGAAAGGTTTCCTCTCCTTCCCCTTTCATGATGCCGGCAAGACAGGGATATTCCCGCAGCATCTGTGCCGCATGAAAGGAAACCTCAGGGCCTCCAAGCCAGATTGCCGTTTCCGGCAGGATCTTGGCAAGCTCAACGATCAGATCTTCCACCATTGAGATATTCCAGATATAACAGGAAAAGCAGAGAACCTCCGGCTTCTCCAGATACAGTGACCGCAAAATCTGATCTTTCTTCTGATTGATGGTAAACTCGGCAATCTGTACCTCAACTCCCGCCTTCTTTGCACTGGAGCAAAGAGTATAAACCGCCAGGTTCGAGTGAATATATTTCGCATTAACTGCAGCTAAAATAATCTTCATATGATCTCCCAAATTGATACAATTTTAATTTATTCTAACACACCTTGGAAAGAAAAAACAGCTTTTCTGTTTTCCTGTTACGTCTTGACAAAGGACGACGCTTTCCCTTATGATGACAGTGTCGCATTTTCTTCGCTGATGCGAACTCTGATCTATGGAGAATTTCTGCATGAATTATAAAATCGTTGTCCTTGATCTGGACGGTACTTTGACAAACAATAAAAAGGAAATTACACCGCACACCCGCGAGGTTCTGATGGACTATCAGAAAGCCGGCGGAATTATTGTCCTCGCTTCCGGCCGCCCGACCTATGGGGTGGATCCTCTTGCGAAGGAACTGGAACTTTCCCGGTACGGAGGCTATATCCTCTCCTTCAACGGAGCACTCATTACAGAATGCGCCACCGGAAAGCGGATCTATGAGCAATGGCTCCCAACGGAGGTCCCGGCCATGGCAGCTGCGCTGGCAAGACAGTATCAGACTGCAATCCTCACCTATCGTGACAGCAATATCCTGACCGAAACACCGGAAAATCAATATGTTCAAAAAGAATCCTATTGTACAAAAATGCATATTCAGAAAATCGACTGTTTTGAGAAAGAAATTACTTTCCCGGTCGTAAAGTGCCTGATGCTGGAACGCGGCGTCTATCTGGCTGAAGTGGAAAAGAAAGTACAGGAATACTTCGGAGATTCTCTGAGCATTTTCCGATCCGAGCCTTATTTTCTGGAAATTATGCCAAAAGGAATTGACAAAGCAAAATCTCTGGCCCGCCTTCTGGACTATCTCCACATGACCAGAGAAGATCTGATCGCTTTCGGAGACGGCTTTAACGACAAATCCATGCTGATGTTCGCAGGTCTTGGCGTTGCCATGCAGAACGGGCAGCCCTCAGTAAAAGCCGCAGCTGATCTCATTGCGCCCTCCAACGAGGATGACGGTGTTGCCTATGTGGTGGAAAGCCTGATGCTCGGCAAGACTCCGGAAGATCTTTCCGGAATTTTTTAAAAAAGTGTTGCATTTTTTCGAAATTTATGATATATTTACAAAGGTTTCGACGAAACCGAATGCCCAGATAGCTCAGTTGGTAGAGCAGAGGACTGAAAATCCTCGTGTCGCTGGTTCGATTCCGGCTCTGGGCATTTTTTTCAACCCTAAACAATACTTTCATTTAACATCCCCGTGTCCGCAGGCTTTCTTGCGGGGCGGGGCTGTTTCATTTCCAGCAAGGAGGTACTTTTATCCATGACACCCGATCTTACCCTTTACTGTGTCACAGACAGCAGCTGTCACACAGAAGAATCCTTCCTCTCGGCCGTTGAAGCTGCCTGCCGCGGAGGTATTACCCTTCTGCAGCTGCGCGAAAAAAATATCGGCGGACGGGAATATCTGCGCAAAGCCCGCATGGTCAAGGAAATTACAGACCGCTACGGTATTCCGCTGATTATCGATGACCGCGTAGATGTAGCTATGGCTTGCGATGCCGCAGGTGTTCACGTAGGCGCAGAAGATCTTCCTGTTGCAGAAGCAAGACGTCTTCTCGGTCCGGACAAAATTGTCGGTGCCACCGCAAAAACAGTAGAAGCTGCAACGAAAGCATGGAAGGACGGCGCAAGCTATCTCGGAGTCGGCGCCATCTACCCGACGACAACCAAAGTAAAGACTGTTCTCACAAAAGTATCCACTCTGGAGGAAATCTGCCGTGCGGTTCCCATTCCTGCAGCTGCAATCGGAGGTCTGAATCAGACGAATCTCGACATTCTTCAGGGTGTCCCCATCGCCGGAATCGCAGTCGTATCCGCCATCATGAAAGCGGAGGATCCAAAAGAAGCGGCCTCTTCTTTGAAAACAGCCGTCCGGGAACTGATCGCTGCATCCCGTCCCTGATCCAAAGAAATGATTTCAAAAAAATGCTGCCGTGCCTGTGAAATTTCACAGACACAGCAGCATTTTGTATGTTCTTCTGTTTATTCTTTTCCGTCAAAGCAGTAGGTACATACCTTGCATTTTGGAAGTCCGATGGATTCCACCAGATCATCCAGCCGGTGATAACGCAGGCTGGTAAAATTCTGTCTCCGGCAGATTTCGGAACACATGGATTCATAGCGGTCACTGGTGGGATCTGCATATTCCTCCAGCGTATTTTCTGCATTTGCCCCTTCTTTTTCCAGGATCACCTGGCGGGTGATCAGATCCAGTTCTGATTTTGATCGTGAGAAATTCAGGAATTTACAGCCGTAGAGAAGCGGCGGACACGCCGGGCGGACATGCACTTCCTTTGCACCGCTCTGGTACAGAAACTCCGTGGTCTCTCTAAGCTGTGTTCCACGGACAATCGAATCATCAATGAGCAGCAGCTTTTTATCCTCAATCAGTGCCTTCACCGGGATCAGCTTCATACGGGCAATCAGGTTTCTCTGCGCCTGATTGGTTGGCATAAAGGAACGCGGCCAGGTTGGCGTATACTTAATAAACGGTCTCGCAAAAGGAATCTTCGCCTCGTTTGCGTAGCCGATCGCATGTGCAATACCCGAATCCGGAACTCCTGCAACCAGATCCGGCGTAACACTTCCCGCATCCCGCTTTGCCAGCATTGCTCCGCAATGGTAACGCATCTCTTCCACATTGATTCCCTCATAGGAAGCAGTGGGATATCCATAATAAACCCACAGGAAAGAACAGATCTTCATCTCCTCTTTCGGCTGACTTATGATCTCCACACAATCCGGAGTAATAAAATCAATCTCAGCCGGACCAAGTTCATGGTAATCCGTATAGCCAAGATTCAGGTAGGCAAAGTTTTCAAAGGAAACGCAGTAGGCATCCTCTTTCTTTCCAATCACCAGCGGCGTTCTTCCATAGCGGTCTCTCGCTGCATAGATACCGTCCTTTGTCAGAAGCAGCAGCGTCAAAGAGCCGTCGACCACTTCCTGAACGCGACGGATACCATCGGTAATGCTCTCTTCTTTACAGATTAAAGATGCTACCAGCTCTGTGGCATTGATCTGTCCTGTGCTCATCTCCTGGAAATGTGTGTGACCGTTTTCATAAACCTCTTTGATCAGCTGGTCCATATTGTTGATCTTTCCAACGGTTGTAATTGCGAAGCTTCCCAGATGAGACTGAATCAGCAGCGGCTGCGGTTCAAAATCCGAGATACATCCAATCCCGAGATTTCCCTCCATCTCCTCCACATCCCGCTCAAACTTTGTTCGAAACGGACTGTTTTCAATGTTGTGAATTGCACGATTAAAACCATTCGGACCATAGACAGCCATACCACCGCGACGGGTTCCCAGATGTGAATGATAATCAACGCCATAAAAAAGTTCCAGGGTACAACTGGATTTTGATGCTACTCCGAAGATTCCTCCCATGTATTTTTCCTCTTTTCTATTTTTTCTCCCTAACAAAAGTGTCTGCTGCAGACACCATGTTCAGTTTAACACGAATACCCTGCTCCGTAAAGAAAAATATTCATTCCGTCCAGGGCATCCGAACCTCCACAACCGCACCGTAGTTCTCATCCATATTCGAACAGGTAATGCCGGCATTTTTTCCATAGATCAATTCCAGACGGCGTCGAATGTTGGACAGACCCACATGTTTGCGTCCATTGTAGATAATCGGTGTCTCATTCTCGATTGCATCCAGCGTCTCCTGTGAAAATCCATTTCCGGTATCTGAGATGCAAATATACAAATATTCATTCTCTTCATAGTGTTCTCTTGTGATATACAATGATATCTCGATTGAGCGGTCCAGTGTCACACCGTGTACCACCGCATTTTCCACCAGAGTCTGCAGGAGAAGGGACGGAACCTGTCCCGTTCTCACATTCTCATCCATAATCACTTCAAAGGAAAATGCCTCCTCACCGTAACGCATTTTCTGAATTTTAATATAGGAGTTGATGTGTTCCAGTTCTTCCTGTACTGTGCGCTGTTTTTTCGAGTCCTGAAAAATATACCGCATATAAACAGAAAGTACCTCCGTGATCTCAATGATCTCCTTCTCTCCTTTTGTATCCGCAATTCCATGAATCAGACTCAGACAATTCAAAAAGAAATGCGGTTTAATCTGTTCCTGTGTGTATTCCAGTTCTGCCCTCTGTTCGTCCAGTTCTTTTTCATAGATCGAGATCTTTAATGCCTGGATTTTCCTGAGAAGCTCCCGGAACTTTCCGCTGGCAGACTCCAGCTCCAGCAGATTATTATTGCCGTCTTCATTGAGATTTTGTTCCACTTCCATCTCATTGAGTTCCTGCACAAACTTCCTCATCGGCTCCATCACTCTCTGATAATAAGTCAGAACCTCAAACAGACCGACACAAAGAAGAATTGCAATCAGTGTAATAAAGATAATCTGCATGTTCAGGATACTCTCCAGAATTCCTCCTTCCGGAACCACATACAGATTCAATTTTCCCACACTGCCAAGCTGATAGGAATAGACGGTTCCTTCCGAAAAAGGAGATCTGTTTTTCCAGGCACTCGTCGCAATCTCATTGCGGTATTTCTCCTCCACATTGGACTGCATCAGAATCCTCCCCTGGGAATCGTTCATAAACGGGATCACTTCGTAATTGTCAGTGACCTCCTGCATTCTTCTGAAAATAGTATCCAGGACAATGATACATCCCATCGCTTTTTTCTCTTTGGCATACCATCCGACAATGTAATCCTTGTTATCGGTATGCATCATCATCCAGCTGGTACTCTGAGAATCCTGCGCTGCATTCTCCTTTAGATAACTCATCAGCATTTGTGTCAGCTGGGATTTCGGACTGTCGGTAAAGATGGTTCCGGAATCAGAAATCATCACATCTGCTTCCTGTCCGTACACAAAAAAATTCTGAATTTCCGAATAGCGAATCTTCAGCACTCTGTTCCGGTCAATCAATTCTCTTTGCATACTGTAATACTGTGTTTCCTTGGAATCCATCCTGGACGGGATCATCGCTATTGTCGCATCATCCTGCAGAAGATATACCAGTTCGCTGTTAATCTGGGTAATATCACTGTTAATCTGATCCACATAGAGCTGCGCCGTATCGGAAATGTATTGATGAGCCAGTTTCCGGTTTTCTGACAATCCCCACACAAGACAAACCAGCAGCCCGGCAACTGCAGTACACATAGGAATAATCAAACGGACTGTCACTGCTTTCAGGCTTTTTGTCTCTACTTTGCTCCGCAGCTTTCCTCTTTCTCTTCGCCATAAGGATTCCAACCACCTTTTCCCCATTCCTGCTCACCTCTTCTGTTCCATACTTCCGTCGGATAAACGATTCCCTCTCCTTTACGAAAAGCCGGATACTTCTGCACAG
Source organism: Lachnospiraceae bacterium (assembly GCA_028727605.1). Taxonomy (GTDB): domain Bacteria; phylum Bacillota; class Clostridia; order Lachnospirales; family Lachnospiraceae; genus Fusicatenibacter. Next base: position 3,360 of record JAQYOA010000101.1, on the reverse strand, counting down.
TTCCTGTACATCGGCACCCGGCTTTCCCTCAAGGCTATTATACTACGTTCAAATTATTGATACAAGAATGCTTGCCACTGCTGAGAAAGAAACCTGTTCCATTAACCTTCTGTCTGATACCCCTCAGCCAAAATTCTAAGCAAAACACTTGATCACTTCCGCTCCCGCTCTGGCAAATACCGGGATCCGATCCATCGGAGCATCGGCCATAATACACTGACCACCCTGATAAGTTTTGCCTGTCCAGACATCCACCCAGTCCGTTCCTTTCGGCAAATATACGCTGCGTTCCACCGCACCTGCTTCCATCACAGGTGCTACATAAAGATCCGGTCCGAAGAGGTAGGCATCCTCCACATCCCAGACATCAGAATCCTGCGGAAAATCATAGAAAGCGGGCCGCATAACAGGAGTTCCGTCTTCATGCGCTTTTTCCATCTGCTGACGGATATAATCGCGCAGTCTCTCACGAAGGAAAATATAGTTTTTCGCAATCTCATATACCTCTTCGCCAAAACTCCAGATCTCGTTGTCGCTTCCCGATCCAATGGTATCTCCCCCAAATCCGATCTGCGGATTCCGGTTTCCGTGCAGCCGCATAACCGGACAGAAACATCCGTATTCAAACCATCGAATAAACAATTCTCGGAATTCCGGATCCGTTCCGGTTGCTCCATGGAAGCCTCCAATGTCTGTAGTCCACCAGGGAATTCCTGCAATTGCCATGTTAAGACCAGCCCGTACCTGGCGATTGAAGCATTCAAAATTGCTGACAATATCACCGGACCATACCAGCGCACCATATTTTGCACTTCCTGCCCAGGCAGACCGAATCAGACTGACTGGCATCTGATCACCCTCTGCAGTCATTCCGTCGTAAAATGCCTTCAGATAGTATTTGGGATAAATGTTTCCTGTCTCCAAAACCGTGCCGATCTGATAACGGTAGTTCTCAAATTCATACGTTGTATATTCCGGTTCTGCCACATCCAGCCAGAACAGACGGACGCCCTGATCATAATAATTCTTCTTGATTTTCTCCCAGACATAGGAACGCGCTTTGGGATTCGTCGCATCAAAGAAAACTTCATTTCCGCCGCAGAGCATCGTCAGGCGAACACCCTCCTCACAGCGCACCAGATATCCGTTTTCCAGCATTTCCGGATAATTTTCGGAATAGACATCGACCGTAGGCCATACAGAGACCATCAGCGTAATTCCCATTTCTTTCAATTCCCGGCACATAGCGGGAACATCCGGCCAGTATTTCGGATCAAATTTAAATTCACCCTGACGGGTCCAGTGGAAGAAATCCACCACAATGACATCCAGCGGGATCCCCAGCTCTTTATATCTTCTTGCCACCGACAAGAGTTCCTCCTGTGTGCGGTAGCGCAGTTTGCACTGCCAGAATCCAAGACCATATTCCGGCATCATCGGCGGTTTTCCGGTAAGTGCCATATATTCCTGTTCAATTTCTGAAGGTGTATCCCCTGCAATTACCAGATAGTCCAGTTCCTTACAGGAATTTGCCACCCATTCTGTTCCGTTATTGGCAAACATAACCTGTCCGACCGCCGGATTATTCCATAGAAAACCGTATCCGATATTTGAAATATAGAATGGAACACTTACCTGTGAATTTCTCTGCGCAAGCTCCAAAAGGCAGCCCTTCATATTCATTTCCTGCTGCTGATACTGACCCATTCCGAAAATTTTCTCCTCTTTTCGGGCAACAAATCTGGCAGTGATCCGGTAATTATCACCATTTCCATATTTGTATTCCCTTCCCAGGATATTCAGAGGCATACTGGTTTCATCCTGAAGCCTTCGGAAATGTTCTTTCAGAAGCTGTTTTCCCTCTTCGTTATAAAAAGTGATAACTCCTCCGGAATTGATCACTGCCTTTAATTTCCCGTTCTCAATACTTCCGTAGGATATGTCCGCTCCCGAATACATATTGGCATAACCTCCGCCGTTTGCATTCGGATCCTTGAAAATCTCTACCTTCGTACCATGACCATCCTGCTCATCCAAAGCCCAGCTGCGGCCTGTAAAATTCATGTTTTTTGTCCCGCGGACTCTTAAAGCATTTTCTCCCCAGGCTTCGATGCATACCGTTTCTCCATCAAAGCAATAAACTAATCTGCCGTTTTCTTCTCTAAACATACGCATACGCTCCTAAAATCATTCTTGTATTGAAAAGGCAGGGGCTAACGGAATCACCCGTTGGTCCCTGCCCCAAAGACTGCTTATGATATTCTCTTTACTGCGGTCTTTCCTGGATTATCATTCCATATTCTCCAGATAAATGTTGTAAGCATTTGTATGGATTTCAACCAGCTCTTCCAGACCCATTGCATTGAGCTGATCAATGTATGCATCCCACTCTTCGTCGATGCCGCCGTCTACTACCCAGTGTGCATACTGTGCTTCCACATATTTGTAGATATCGGTTCCAAGTGCTGTAATTCTTGCAAGCTCTTCCTCTGTATACTGGATCATCGGAAGACCTACATTTTTGCCTTCAGTGATGTATTTTGCATTGATTTCATCCTGTGCAAGTTTTACACCATCACCCTGATCTTCCGGAAGCAGTACGTTATCATAGAAATCAGGATTCATGTATTTCGGACCAAAGTCACGGAAGGAATGAGACCATGCTGATGTATCCAGAGAACTTCCATCGCTTGGAACTTCTACTGTATAGGTTCCATCACCGTTATCAGTAATTTCGCTGCCAACGCTGCCATAGAATGTCTGCATGGAAGCAAGATCGGTATAGAAATCATCTGCCCACTGCAGCAGTTTGTCAGGATCTGAGCAGCTGGTGGTAATCAGTAACTCTCTGTCGGAAATATCCAGATAGTTGGATGCTTCCTCTACATAATGAGTTCCGTCATAGCCTTCCACTGCTTCCAGTGTAATAAACTGTCCTTCATTGACACCTGCCTGAGCATCAGCGGTCCATCCAAAGAGCAGACCAACCTGAGAGCCGCCCTCTGCCTGCTGTTTTGAGGTAACCATAGAACTTTCCTGTGTGAAATACTCAGGATCAACAACGCCCTCTTCCCACAGCTGGCGCATCCATTTTACAGCTTCTTTGTAGTTTTCCTCTACCGGAACAAATACCGGTGTTCCCTCGCTGTTCAGACCCATATAGTTTCCGGCACGGCTGGTCATGGTTCCAAACGGAGAAAGGATGTGGCGTGTATCGCCTGCCATCAGAGCAGAACTTGCAGCGTTGGTAATACCGATCTCATTTGTCGGATCGCCGTCTCCATCTGCATCTTCAGTCGCAAATTTAACGAGTACATCTTCCAGTTCTTTGTAGGTGGTCGGAACATCCAGTCCAAGATT
>JAQYOA010000100.1 GCA_028727605.1 Lachnospiraceae bacterium | reverse complement strand
AAAATGAAACTCAAAAAAGTATTGGCATTTTCACTTACCGCAGCAATGGCGCTGTCCCTTGCTGCCTGTGGAAGCAGCTCATCCGATTCCAACAGCAGCACTTCTGCAGCAGATGCAGGCTCTGTTTCGGCAGCTTCCGATGCAGCCGATGACGCTTCCTCTGAATCCACCGCGGATTCCGGAAAAACGTATCGCATCGGTATCCTGCAGCAGCTGGAGCATCCGGCACTGGATTCCGCTACTGAGGGCTTCCAGGACGCATGCAAGGAATTATTCGGCGAAGACAACGTTACTTTTGATGTACAAAACGGTCAGGGCGAGCAGGCAAACTGCGCTACCATCGCAAATAACTTTGTGGCTGACAGTGTAGATCTGATTCTCGCAAATGCAACTACCGCACTTCAGTGTGCTGCAGCTGCCACCGACCAGATTCCGATTCTCGGAACTTCTGTTACCGATTACGCAACTGCTCTTGACATCTCAGACTGGTCTGGTGCTACCGGCGTTAACATTTCCGGTACTTCCGACCTTGCACCGATCGACAAACAGGAAGACATGTTAGTGGAACTGCTCCCGGATGTAAAAACCGTAGGTATTCTCTACTGCTCCGCAGAGCCGAACTCTGAATATCAGGCAAAACTGTTTGAAGCTGCTCTGAAGGAAGACGGTATTGCATACAAAGAGTACACCGCTGCTGATTCCAATGAAGTACAGTCTGTTGTTACCGCTGCTGTTTCCGAGGTTGACGCTCTGTATATTCCTACCGACAATACCATGGCTTCCAGCACTGAGATCATCAACAACATCTGTCTGCCTGAGAAACTTCCGATTATTGCAGGTGAGCAGGGAATCTGTACCGGATGCGGTATCGCTACACTGTCCATCAGCTACTATGATATCGGATACAAAGCCGGCGAAATGGCTTACGATATTCTGGTTAACGGTGCCGATATTACGACCATGGCTGTAGAGAGCGCTCCGGAAGTTACCAAGATGTACAATGCTGCAATCTGTGAAGAGCTTGGCATCGCTGTTCCGGACGATTACACTGCAATCGAAACCGAAGAGTAATCGGACACCGAAAAGAGAAATTTTTGTCCCAGGCAGGACTGCTGTCCCGGATGGTCACCATTCGGGGCAACAGTCCTCGTTCTGTATTTATTCCTGTTCTGTTTCTTTTTGACAGAACAGCAGCAAATGAAAAAGAGAAAGGAAATCACGACATGATTATGACATATTTCTCATCCCTGAACCCCATGTCACTTGTCCGGGCACTTCCCGGAAATGTCGCACAGGGAATTATCTGGGGAATCATGGCCATCGGAGTCTACATTACTTACCGTATTCTGGACTTCGCAGATCTGACTGTGGACGGCTCTCTCGCTACCGGCGGTGCTGTTGCCGTTATGCTGATCCGCGGCGGCATGGATCCTACACTGGCTCTTATTTTTGCCTTTGCAGCCGGAATGCTTGCCGGCCTTATTACCGGCCTTCTTCATACGGCACTTGGTATTCCCGGAATTCTGGCCAGTATCCTGACTCAGATCAGTCTGTATTCAATTAATCTGGGAATTATGGGAAAGTCCAACCAGGCCATCAATGTCGGACAATACGAATTATTTGCGTCTCTTCGCTACGTCACCGGCGAGAATAATCTTTTGTTTTTCGCAAAACTGATTCTCTTCTGTCTGGTTCTGATTGCCATCATCTACTGGTTTTTCGGAACCGAGCTTGGTTCTTCGATCCGTGCAACCGGCTGCAATCAGCAGATGGCACGTGCCCAGGGAATCAATACTAATTTCAACAAAGTACTGGCTCTTATGATTTCCAACGGACTGGTAGGACTGTGCGGCGGAATCTATGCTCAGTATCAGGGTGCCGCTGACGTAAATATGGGCCGCGGCGCCATCGTCATCGGACTGGCTGCCGTCATTATCAGCGAAGTTTTATTTGGTAAACTCTATGCCGGAAGAAAGCTCTCCTTTGCCTATACACTGGGTGCCGTTTTCCTCGGTGCAATCATCTATTACATTGTCATTGCCCTCGTGCTTTGGCTGAAGATGCCTTCCGATTACATGAAACTGTTCTCCGCTGTCGTTGTTGCCTGCTTCCTCGCAGTTCCTTACCTGAAGGAGACCTACTTTAAGAAACGGAGGTCAGCATAATATGGGATACATGTTGGAAATTCAGAACATTCATAAAACCTTTAATCCGGGAACAATCAATGAAAAAGTTGCTCTGAACGGCGTCAACCTGAATCTGAATCCGGGTGATTTTCTCACCATTATCGGAGGCAACGGTGCCGGAAAGTCCACCACGCTGAACGCAATTGCCGGAACCTGGCCGGTAGATGACGGAAAAATCATCATAGACGGTGTGGATATCACAAAATTATCCGAACACAAAAGAGCTGCCTACCTGGGACGTGTTTTCCAGGATCCGATGACCGGAACAGCAGCAACCATGTCGATTCAGGAAAATATGGCAATCGCAGCCCGAAGAGGAGAGCGCAGAGGTCTCGGATGGGGTATTACCAAAAAAGAACGAGACCATTATCGGGAACTTTTAAAAGAGCTGGGACTGGGACTGGAAGACCGTCTGACCAGCAAAGTCGGCCTTCTCTCCGGCGGACAGCGTCAGGCCATCACTCTGTTGATGGCTTCTCTGAAAAAGCCCAAGCTTTTGCTTCTCGATGAGCACACTGCAGCGCTGGATCCCAAAACAGCCGCCAAGGTGCTGGAGATTTCCGATAAAATCATTCAGGAAAATCAGCTGACCGCGATGATGGTTACTCACAATATGAAGGATGCCATCGCCCACGGCAACCGACTGATCATGATGCACGAAGGCCATATCATCTATGATGTTGCAGGTGAAGAAAAGAAAAACCTGAAAGTATCTGATCTTCTGAAAAAGTTCGAGGAAGCCAGCGGAGGAGAATTTGCAAACGACCGCATGATCTTATCTTAATTGCCGGATTTTACAGACTTCCAAAAACAGCCAGACCGGAATGATGTCACAGCAATGTGACGTTCCGGCCTGGCTGTTTTTTTCATAACTGCATACAAAAAGGGAGGTTCTGCGACCATCCTCCACTTTGGGGTCTTCCCAAAAACGGTCAACGCGCTATAATAAGAATTGACCGATACGGTTAAAGATGAGGAGGGTGCCATGAACGAACGTTTTTTTTCACTTCCCGTTGAAAAACAGGAAGCAATTATCAATGCAGGATTTCGTGTATTTTCGCAAAATTCCTATAAGAAGAGCCCCACAAGTGACGAAATGGAGCGGGATTTTATCCGGCTTTTGAATTTCTGGAAATCCATCTACTGCAGAAAAACGAATTCCTCAATCTGATGACCAAAGAAAAGAGGTGAGAACCATCATGAATGTAATTGAACTTTCAAAACTGACAAAATATTATGGAAAAGCAAGAGGAATTATCGATCTGGATCTCTCGATCAAAGAAGGGGAGTTTTTCGGATTTATCGGTCCCAACGGAGCCGGAAAATCCACAACCATCCGAACACTCCTTGGGCTGATTTCCCCAACTTCCGGCCATGCCAGCATATTCGGCATGGATACCGTTCGGGAAAACACGAAGATTCTCGCGGATGTGGGATATCTTCCCTCGGAATCCGTTTTCTATCCGGGAATGAAAGTAAAAGAGATCATAAAACTATCCGCAGATCTGAGAAAAAAAGACTGCAGAACTACAACGGAAGAACTGTGCGAGCGTCTGCAGCTTGATGTAAACCGAAAAGCGGATGAACTATCTTTCGGAAATCGAAAAAAAGTTGCCATCGTTTCTGCTCTTTTGCATGACCCGAAGCTTTTGATTCTGGACGAACCCACCAGCGGCCTGGATCCCCTGATGCAGCGGGAATTTTTCCGGATTATCCGGGAAAGAAACGAGAAAGGGACAACCGTATTTCTCTCCAGCCACATTCTTTCCGAAATTCAGAGAAACTGTACCAGAGCCGCTATCATCAGAGAAGGACGGCTGATTGCCTGTGATCGTGTGGAAAACTTATCCAAAACCACCGCAAAGCGCGTGACTATTCACGGCCATGCTCCCCTTGATCAATTGACCGGTGTGCGCGATCTCAAAGAAACCGATGACGCTTTCAGTTTTCTCTATAACGGAGAAATCCAAAAGCTGCTGCAGACACTTTCCCAGGGAACCATCACGGATTTATCTATCTCTGAACCGGATCTGGAGGAAATCTTCCTTCACTACTACGAATCAGGAAAGGAGCAATTATGACGCTGCTGAAACATGAACTGAGACAAAGCTGGAAGTCCTTTCTTATCTGGACACTATCCATCGGATTTTTTGTTATCATTTGCGTATTTATGTACCCGGAAATAAAAAATGACATGGAAAATGTCAATGATATGTTCTCCTCCATGGGCGCATTCACAGCTGCTTTTGGTATGGACCGCCTGAATTTCGGAACACTCATCGGCTTCTACTCGGTGGAATGCGGCAACATTCTCGGCATCGGAGGTGCTTTTTTTGCTGCGATGATTTCCATCAATGCTCTCGCAAAGGAAGAGAAAAAACGGACCGCTGAATTTCTCCTTACCCACCCCGTCAGCCGTTCACAGATCGTCACCGAAAAACTGTGTGCAGTACTTTTTCAGATCCTCCTTATGAATGTTCTGATCTTTGTACTCTCTATCGGATCCATCTGCGGGATCGGAGAAAAAATTCCATGGAAAGAGCTTTGCCTTCTCCATCTCGCCTACCTTCTGGTTCAGGTGGAACTCGCCGGCATTTGTTTTGGAATCTCTGCATTTCTGCGCCGGAGC
>JAQYOA010000099.1 GCA_028727605.1 Lachnospiraceae bacterium | reverse complement strand
ATGTCTCTTGATGGCACCCTGGAATCCTTTACCTTTGGAAATTGCAGTTGCATCGATCTTGTCGCCTGCGTCAAAGATATCGGCTTTGATTTCCTGTCCTACTGCGTAGCTTTCGGCATCCTCAAATCTGAACTCTTTCAGATATCTCTTGCAGGATACGCCTGCCTTTGCGAACTGACCTTTCATCGGTTTGTTCACACGGTTTTCTTTTTTCTCACCGAAACCTACCTGAACTGCGCTGTATCCGTCATTGTCTGCGGTCTTAACCTGAGTTACGACACACGGACCTGCCTGCAATACAGTTACCGGCACTAATACGCCGTTTTCGTCGAAGATCTGAGTCATTCCGACTTTTGTAGCTAAGATTGCTTTCTTCATTCCTTTTACCTCCTGTTTTCTCTACAGCGGAACTTCCTTTATAAAAAGAAGTTCATTCTAGCATACAGTTGATATAATTGGAACACTTTCGGCCTAAGGGATGTTGATTCCTTTGGAATGAGGTGTTGCTTCTATATCATCTATTGCTTTCCTTGTTTGTGGCCGGGGGCTGTTCCCGGACTTTGCTGATCTTATTTGTTTTTCATCTTAATGTCGATGTAAACACCAGCCGGCATCTCCAGTCGAGATAATGCATCCACCGTTTTCTGTGTGGGAGCAATGATATCGATCAGTCTCTTGTGGGTTCTCTGCTCAAACTGCTCACGGGAATCTTTGTACTTGTGTACTGCACGAAGAATTGTTACTACTTCCTTCTTGGTCGGAAGCGGAACCGGTCCACTCACCTTTGCTCCGTTCTTCTTTACAGTTTCAATAATTTTCTGAGCAGATGCATCTACTAACTGATGATCGTATGCTTTCAGTGTGATTCTCATTACTTGACTTGCCATAAAAAAAGTCGCCTCCTTTTCGCACTTTTACGAGTACGACAAGCGGTGACTGTACACTTACCCGTGTGTGTCTTGCTGTTTCACACGGTCGTTTCCACACTTCGTTCGGTGGACTTGATTTTGGGTACAGTGACTTGTCGCCAGTTTTCTTAACTTGACATTCGCTCCACGGAAAACCCATCTTTTACTCGATGGCAACCTCACGCTTCATCGCTATCAATGTCACAACACGGACTAGTATACAGGAAACTTCATAAAAAATCAAGGGGTTTTTTCTACAATTTTCACATACTCCAAATGAGACAGAAAATGGAAGCACAGACCTTTCGCTTTGTGCAAATCGCCCATGCTTCCATTCTTTTCAAGATATCAAGGGCAAAATCATTTGCCCCCGGATACCTTCGGATTTTTAAATAATATCTGAGTAATCGAGGATGGTAACTCCGCTTTGCGGATCTTCGATCACTCTGGGATCGTCTCCGGCCGCATGTGCTTTTTCCAGCAGCTCCTGTGCGGTATAGATCGGAATTGCAAGTTCTATCACCTCTTCTTGTTCTTCCGCTGCCGGAGCTTCCTCTTCCGGCTCTTCCATCCAGCCGGTAATCTGCGGCTCACTTGAATTTTCTTCACCGGAAGGCGTATTCAGCGCAACTTCAAGGGATTCCTCAAGAGCCTTCTCCATCGGATCCTGCTCTTTTTCCGCCGCTGAATCGGTTTCCCGCTGCTCATCCAGGCTTTGTTCCTGTACCGGCGAAGCACTCTTCTCTTCCGGTGCTTCCTCCTCACCATCAAGCAATCCTGCCAGACCATCACTGTCAATAAGTACTTCTTCCTCCAGAAGGGTCTGGGTCTCAAGCGGCATTTCTTTCTTTTCTTCCGGTTCCGCTTCAGTCTGTTCTTCTTCTGATGTTTCCTTTAATTCTTCAGGAATAACGACTTCCTCCTGTGCTTCTTCCGGTATCGACAGTTCCTCCGAAAGCATCCTGGCCACGGTATCTGCGGTATCCTCCTCATCCTCAGACGGAATTACCGCCTCATCCCAGGCATCGTTCTCTTCTTCCTGATCATCCTCTTCCTCATCCTCATCGTCTTCATCCTCTTCTTCATCTTCTTTCCAGACTTCAGAAAGGATAAACAGAATCACAAGGAATACGATCGCCAGAATAATCATCAGCATACCCTCTTTACTCTGGGCAGCCATGGAAACATAACCAATCACCGGCACAGTAAGCATAACTTTGCTGATTTTCCCCTGAAAAACCTGGTCGCTTGTCTCGCCGCTGACCTTATCCTGCACAAGGAACGTGGTGCCGTCCTCATTGATTCCCTGCACTTCATATACAAATTCACCCGTACTGTTGTCCACCAGAATCTTATCGCCGACTGCGATCTGTCCGACTGCTTCATTCTTTGCATAAGTAACCGAACCGCGCGTCAGGTTTGTACTGCCTGTTCCATCGGATACCACAGTGGTCACTCCCATAAGCGGCGGTATTACCAAAGCTCCCGCAGATACAATTCCGAGCAAGAGCATTATGTTCACAATGATCTTCAAGAATTTTGACATAATAATTCTCCTTATTTTTCCGGCTTACTCTTGTAACAATCCATATGCGCTTTTTATTATAACGCCTTTTTTCGAATTATGCAAGAATTGTTATGATCCACTTGAAGATCCGGAAATTGTACTTTATAATGGTAAACAATTACCATAAGAAGGAGTTTTTGCCATGGATTCCCTGATTAAGACGATCGAAGATCTTTCCCTGAACGCCTGGCCTTCGCACCAGATCGAGCTTTATGACGGATGGATTCTCCGTTTTTCCTATTTTTATACTCACCGAACAAACAGCGTTGAGCAGATCGGACCTTCCACAATACCAATTCCGGAAAAAATCGAATACTGTGAAGCGATTTACCGCCGCTGGGGAACTCCCTGTATTTTCAAGATCAGTCCCCTTCTGGATCCGTCTTTTGACCGGCTTCTGGAAAGCAATGGCTATGTCGTCCAGCATATTACCAATGTAATGACGATGGCTCTTGCCGATATGACCCCCGGCTCTTACGGCGTGAATGTCACCTTAAGCAGCTTTATTCCGCCCCGCTGGATTGATAGCCTTTTTGCGCTGAAAGGAACCACCAACGTCATGCATCGTATGGTTGTCCCTTCCATGTATCGGGCAATCCCAAAGGAAACCGTTTGTGCTTCCATCTCGGATGATTCCGGTCAGATTGTGGCAACCGGTCTTGGAATTTACGACAGAGAATATATCGGTGTTTACGCCATTCACGTACATCCCGACTATCGCCATCGCCACTATGCCTCCTCGATCTGCCGTGCTATTCTGCAGGAAGGAAAACGCCTTGGCGCTTCAAAAGCCTATCTTCAGGTGGTCGACGGAAATGAATCCGCCATCCGCCTCTATGAATCACTTGGCTTTTCCTATTTTTATACTTACTGGTTCCGCACGAAGAATCTCTTATAGTAAAAAGAGGCGTTTCCAAAACGCCTCTTTTGTTGAATGTCCTATAGGTAATGTGCAGTTAGATTATTCCGCCTGTGGAGTGAACATGGGACTGCTCAGGTAGTGCTCGATTCCTTCCATTGCTTCCCCCTCATCTTTTCCATTCGCAATCACAGTAATTTCTTCCCCGTTATCCAGCCCAAGTGTCATCATGCCCATGATGCTCTTGGCATTTACTTTTTTTCTTCCGCTTTCCACATAAATCTCGCTCTCATACTGGCTTGCCACCTGCACGAGCATCGCAACAGGTCTTGCTTCTAAGCCATTGGAAAGCTGAATTGTGATTGGTTTCTTGATCATAATAATTCTCCTCCTTGTTTCCTTCGCAAATCTTCTGCAATTTCCTTTAATTTTCTAAGTCTATGGTTAACACCTGATTTACCAACAACCGGCGTTAACGTCTTGCCCAGTTCCACCAGTGAAGCCTCCGGATGAGCAAGGCGCATCCTCGCAATCTCCTCGAGTCCTTCGGGCAGTGCCGAAAAACCTATCGTGCGTTCAATATAGCGGATATCTTCGATCTGTCTGACGGCCGCATTCACTGTCTTATTCAGATTCGCCGTCTCGCAGTTTACCTTTCTGTTCACGCTTCCCCGCATTTCTTTCAGTATGCGGATATTCTCCAGATTCATAAGAGCAATATTGGCTTCCATCACTCCAAGAAGCCGTACAATCTGATCCCCTTCTTTTACGTATACCACATAATGATTTTTGCGGCTCACAATACGCGCTTCTACGTCGAAACTGCTGATAATCCCACAGAGCTGTTCTGCCCTCTCCTGATCCTGACACACAATCTCAAAATGATAGAAACGATTGGGATCACTGATCGAGCCGGCAGCCAGAAAAGCGCCTCTCACAAAAGCTCTTTTGCAGCACTGACGCTGTATGATAATCTTATGCACCAGAACAGATCCTTCCTGCGGACTCTCTGTCTGTTTGATTGCCTCCAGAATTCGCTTAGAAGTATCGGTTTCCGAAACCGTAATCAGATATGTATTTTCTTTCTGATTCTGTTTTACAGAAAGCTTAGCTTCTATATTAAATGTTTTTTTCAATAAAGTAAAGTACTTTCTTGCGACATATGCATTCTCTGTCTGAATTCGAAGGATGGACTCCCCCTGTTCATTTTTCCGGATCTGTCCGCAAAGGGCAAAAATCGCGGCGATTTCAGCAATCTGGCAATGTCTGGCAGCGGGGATCTGTCTTGACAATTCCTCTTTCACATCACTTGAAAATGACATTCCATCACCCTTCTACATTTGCTTTCTGATGGCATCTTTTTCCAGATCCCGATGTTCAATGCGGATCCCGAAATCATTTGCATTTGAAAGTCTTCGATACAATTCATTTGCCAGTGTCACCGAGCGGTGTTTTCCGCCGGTACATCCGATACTGATTACAAGCTGATGTTTTCCCTCTGCAATGTAGTTAGGAATCAGAAAACGAATCATATCTTCCAGTTTTTCCGCAAAAACACGGGCATTTTCAAATCCCATCACATAATCTCTCACCGGGGCATCATTTCCGGAAAGATTCCGCATGCCCTCCACGTAATAAGGATTCGGCAAAAAGCGCACATCAAAAACAAGATCGGAATCTGCCGGTATTCCATACTTAAATCCAAAAGAAAGCACGGTCACCATCAGATTCTTAAACTTCTGATCCTGCACAAAAATCTTGTCAAGCTCCGCTTTCAGTTCACGGGTAAGCAGCTGGCTGGTGTCCAGAATATAATCCGCATCCTTTTTCAGAAATTCCAGTGCCTTGCGCTCTTTGCGGATTCCCTCATCCACGCGTCCCTGACCGGCAAGCGGATGATTTCTTCTCGTCTCCTTATACCGCTTCACCAGGACGTCATCGGATGCCTCCAAAAACAGAATCTCATAGTTGATTCCGTTCATACTCATACGTTCCAGAACTTCCTGCAGTCCGTTCAGAACCTGACCGCTGCGGATGTCAATTCCGACAGCTACCTTCTGGATCTCACCGGCTGTCCCGTCCATGGTAATCTGGGCAAATTTCTCCACCAGGGGGATCGGGAGATTATCCACGCAAAAATATTCCGCATCTTCCAGCATCTTCAGTGCTGTACTCTTTCCTGCTCCGGACATACCGGTCACAATCACAAAGCGCATGTCTCTTCTCCTTAAAACTGTCCGAGGAACTGTATCTCCGGTTCCAGCCAGACCCCGAAACGTTCCTGTACTTTTCTCTGTACTTCTCCCATCAGCTGTACCACATCCGAAGCGGTGGCACCGCCTTTGTTAATCACAAATCCGCAGTGTTTTTCAGATACCTGCGCGCCTCCGACGGAAAAGCCGGCAAGGCCTGCATCCATGATCAGCTTTCCGGCAAAATATCCCTGCGGACGCTTAAATGCGCTTCCGGCACTGGGATACTCCAGCGGCTGCTTCTCCACCCGCCGGTTTTTCAGTTCCTGCATCTTCGCCTGAATCTGTTCCTTTTCACCGGCTTGAAGTTTCAGCACTGCCGACAGGACGATGTAGTGTTTTTTCTTTACCACACTGGTGCGATAGCCGAATTCCATCTGACCCGCTTCAAGGGTTTTCACTTCTCCCTCCGGCGTCATCACTTTCACCGTATCAATGATCTGCTGCATTTCTCCGCCGTACGCGCCGGCATTCATCATCACCGCTCCGCCAAGCGTTCCCGGAATCCCGGAAGCAAATTCCATTCCGGTCAGACTGTTGTCCTTTGCCGCATGGCTGACGGCAGAAAGCATCGCTCCCGCACCGGCTTCTATCCGACAGCCGTCCACCAGAATCCCCTGAAAATTTTTATAAACGGAAAGAATGACACCCCGGTAGCCTTTGTCACTTACAACCAGATTGCTTCCGTTTCCAACGACAAACCAGGGAATCCCCGCCTCTTCACAAATTTTCTGTACCCCAAGAATCTCCTGTTCATTGTGGGGACTGACAAAATAATCTGCCGGTCCTCCGACCCGAAATGTTGTATGACGGCTCATCGGTTCTTCCGTAAGGACGGAATCCTCACCGCAAAGTTCGATAAGCTGACTGATAATTTCCTTATTTTCCAAATTCAATTCCTCGATTTCTTATATACATAGGATGAGTTATCCGACAGATGAATCTGACGCCGTCTTCAAAAGATCTCTCACCACTTCACCTGCAATCATAAGACCCGCCGTCCCGGGAACAAAAGAAATGCTGCCCGGAACCGGACGCCTGGCAGTTCCCTTTGTCTCATCCGAAGCGGCTGCTTTTACAGGCTCCTCTCTGGAGTATAACACTTTGCATCCGGTGATTCCGCGCTTTTTCAATTCTCTTCTCATAACCTTTGCAAGCGGACACACACTGGTTTTTGTAATATCTGTTATCTCAAACCTTCCCGGATCCAGTTTATTTCCGGTACCCATACAGGAAATCACCGGGGTTTTCTTTTCTGCCGCACGTTCAATCAGAAGCAGTTTCGATGAGACAGTATCAATGGCATCCACCACATAATCATATTCCTCCATAGGAAACATCTCTGCCGTATCTTCCTGGTAAAAAACATCATAGGTAAGAACATGGGTCTCCGGATCGATATCCTGAATTCTCTCTCTCATCACATCTGTCTTTTTGCGTCCGATGGTAGAATGCAAAGCAAGCAGCTGACGGTTCAGATTGGTAAGTGACACCGTATCTGAATCCACCAGAATCAATGTCCCGATGCCGCTGCGGGCCAGCGCCTCCGCCACATAGGATCCGACTCCGCCGATACCGAAAACAGCTACTTTTGCATTTCTGAGACGCAAAAGACCTTCTCTTCCAATCAGTAATTCTGTTCTTGAATATTCATGAAGCATGGATAATCTCCTTTTTTCACAGAATACCAGCATCTATGGTATCTGTTATTCTACCACGATCCCCGAAAAAGTGCAACGCATACCCCCTGAAATCTATTCCATCAGATACGCTCCCTGGTACACCTTCCCCGGAATCACCTTCAGCATCCGGTTCATCAGATTTTCTTTTGAGGGAACTGCCACATGCAGATATTCTCTGGTATGTCCCGTCCAGTAAGTAACACCGTCGATCTCGGTCTGTTCCTCCATAAGAACCTCAATTTCCCTGCCAAGAAAGCTCTCCATATATTCCCTGCGCCGCTGTTCATCCAGGGCAAGCAGTACATGGCTGCGGGCTGTCTTCTCCTGTTCCGTGATCTGTCCGTCCATAACCGCGGCACGGGTTCCCTCTCTTTTGGAATATTTAAAAATATGCGTTTCAAAGAAATGAATCTCTTCCACAAACGCTCTTGACTCTTCAAATTCTTCCTCTGTTTCCCCCGGAAAGCCCACAATCACATCCGTCGTCAATGCCGGATTGTCGTATACGCTTCGCAGAATTTCGCATTTTTCACGGTATTCCCCGGCGGTATAACGGCGATTCATTCTCTTTAAAACGCCGTCGCTTCCGCTTTGCAGCGAGAGATGAAAATGCGGACAAACTTTCGGCAGCGCGGCAATCGCACGGGCAAAATCCCAGGTGATAATTCCGGGCTCCAGTGATCCGAGGCGAATTCTCTGAATACCTTCGACCTCATGTACCATCCGTATTAAGTCCAGCAGGGTTTCCTTTTCCCCTTCCGGAAAATCCACCCCATAGGAAGACAGATGAATCCCGGTCAAGACTACCTCCTGATATCCCGCCAGTGAGAGACGGCGGACTTCCTCCACCACATCCTTTGGACGGCGGCTGCGCACTCTTCCCCGGGCAAAAGGAATGATACAGTAGGTACAGAACTGATTACAGCCATCCTGCACTTTCAAAAAAGCCCGGGTATGTTCTGCAGTACGGCTGATGGATAATTCCTCGTATTCCCGATTGTGCGTCATATCCACAAGAAAGCTCTTCTGTTTTTGCTCCCGCTCCGTCAAAACGTTTTCCAGAATTTCCACAAGATCCTTTTTCCGGTTGTTTCCCACGATCAGATCAATCGCTTCATCCTCTTTCAGTTTATCTCCTGCAGCCTGAACATAGCATCCGCAGGCCACAACAAGTGCATCCGGATTCATCTTTTTTGCCTTGTGAAGCATCTGTCTGGACTTCCGATCCGCAATGTTGGTCACCGTACACGTATTAATAATGTAGATATCCGCACCCGGTGCAAAAGGAACGATCTCGTACCCCTTTTCCTCGAGCATTTGCTGTATGGCTTCCAGTTCATATGCATTCACTTTACATCCTAAATTATGCAAAGCTACCTTTCTTTTCATGACACGCTCCTTTTCCATTCGTTGATATTATTAATTTTCACGAATATTCATAATTATCTTTGTAGGTTTTCGCCTTGACTTTTGAAAGGGCAAACGGTAAGATAAAACTGTTAAATGAAGGTATATTGTTTTATCTTACTTTATTTTTAGGGAGGATTACAAAAATGAAAACAGTACAGATTTCTCTTAATTCCATCGACAAAGTAAAATCTTTCGTCAATGATATTTCCAAATTTGATTTTGATTTCGATCTGGTATCCGGAAGATACGTTATCGATGCAAAATCAATCATGGGGATTTTCAGCCTTGACTTATCCAAACCGATTGACTTAAACATCCATGCTGACGGAGATTCTCTGCAGGCAGTTTTAGACGTTCTGGCTCAGTATCTCGTATAAAGAGGATTGGATATAAAGACCGCTGCAGCGCTTTTGCAGCGGTCTTTTTTTTGTCATTTCCTATTCGATTTCGATTGTCTCTGCTCCTGAAACTGCACGTTCCATCATCTCATCAATCACATCATCCAGATGCCGTTCCGAACATTTGATTACATTCAGATTCGGTTTTGTCACCGGATGCTTTGCCACAAAAATGGTACAGCAATCTTCATAGGGAAGTACCGATGTCTCATAGGTGCCGATCCGTTCGGAAATGTCTACAATTTCCTGTTTATCAAATCCGATCAGCGGCCGGAAAACCGGCATGGTGCAGACTTCATTCGTTACCGCAAGGCTGTGCATCGTCTGGCTTGCCACCTGTCCGATACTCTCTCCGGTAATCAGTCCAAGACACTTATCTTCTCTTGCAAATGCCTCCGCAATTTTCATCATATAACGGCGCATAATGATCGTCAGCTCATCATGGGGACATTTCTCATAAATCGCCAGCTGAATTTCCGTGAAGTTCACCACGTGAAGACGGATGGGACCGCTATAGCGTGCCACCAGTTTTGCCAGATCCACGACTTTCTGTTTCGCGCGCTCACTGGTATACGGCGGTGCATGAAAATAAACGGCGTCAATTTTTACTCCGCGTTTTGCGATCATATAACCTGCCACAGGGCTGTCAATTCCGCCGGAAAGCAGCAGCATCGCCTGTCCGTTTGTTCCCACCGGCATACCACCCGGTCCCGGAATGCTCTCAGAGTAGATATAAACCTTCTGCCGAAGCTCCACGTTCAGATAAATATCCGGTTCATGAACATCCACCTTTAAATTTGGGCAGGCATCCAGAATTCGTCCGCCCAGTTCACAGTTCACTTCCATTGTGTGCATGGGGTAATTTTTGTTCGCTCTGCGCGCGCACACCTTAAAGGTTTTCTCTCCGGACGGATACAGTTTCTTTACATAATCTACCACTGCACCTGCAAGATCTTCAAACCCGGTATCCGGCAGGATCACAACCGGACAGATTTCCGCAATACCGAAAACTCTCGTCAGAGCTTCCACCGCTCCGTCATAGTCAAAGTCACCTTCTGTATTGACATAAATTCTTCCCTGTTCCCGGGTCACCGCAAAAGTGCCCTCAACACGCTCCAGAGCACGTTCCATCTGAACGCAGAGTGCCTTCTCAAAAAGATGGCGATTTTTTCCCTTAATGCCAATCTCTGCATATTTTACCAAAAAAGCCTTGTACATTCCCTCACCCTTTCTGTTCTTCTTCCTTTGCAAGATCTCCAAAGAAAACCGGATACTCCGCTGCAAACTTTTCCAGAATCATCTCAGCCACCTGACGCATCTGAGGATGTGCACGACGGCTGGAACGCAGCCGAATAAAATGCCGCCACTCCCGAAGATTCATCGTCATAACCAGCTCTGTTTTCAGTGAATTCGGCAGAATGCTTCTCGCCTCTTCCGGCTTTGCTCCCAGTTCCAGAAGACGGAAGTAATACTGTTCCGCTGCCTCCATGGCGCTCTGCCATACCTCATATTTTTTTCTGTCATTTTCATTGTCAAGATCATAGGAAAAACCGGTGGCAATGTCAATGCAGGTAATCTGATTTCCGAATTTCTCGTTGGAGTAATTACAATAACGGGTGCTTTCCTGGCTGTAGCTGGCAATTCTGTGACGCACAATTTCATGAGTAACTCCCCGGTCACAGGTTACCTTTACGGTAATCACACCGTGCTCAATCACAGACTCATGACCCCGCTTTATAATACCCGCAAGAAATTTTTCCGCTGAACCCTCTTCGATCTTATCTTCACTCTTATAGCAGACTCTTCCGATCTTCTCGATCCGATGCAGCATTTCCTCATACGTTTCCGTACTCATTATCTCAATACTTGGCTGTGTAATAATCATGATTCTTTCCTTTCTTCTGTCACTTTCTGGTAAATCTCCGCAGAAGAGGCAGTACCTCTCCGAGGACTTCCAGGGTATAATCTATTTCTTCCAGTGTGGTCAGCTCGCTGAAACTAAAGCGGACGGCAGACTCCATTTCCGCCTTCGAAGCATGAATTGCAGTCAGTGTCGGACTTCCGGCCCGCTTATGTGACGAGCAGGCGCTTCCGGCGGACACATAGATGCCTCTCTCTTCCAGTGTGTGCAGCAGCACTTCGCTCCGCACTCCCAGAAAAGAGGCATTTACAATCTGAGGTGCTCCAAGCTCCGTCTCCATTCCATGGACTACGACACGATCCATTGCTTTCAGCCCTTCCGTGAGATGCCGTTTGCATTCCCGCATCCGCTCCACAGACTCATCCAGATGTTCATAAACCATCGCGGCCGACTTTGCAAGTCCGGCCAGTCCCGGAACATTGTCTGTTCCCGAACGCATTCCGTTTTGCTGTCCGCCTCCCAGGATCATGGGGCGGATCTTAACTTTGCTGTCGACATACAGAAAACCGCTTCCTTTCGGTCCGTGAATCTTGTGACCGCTTACAGACAAAAGATCAATTCCCTGTCGTTTCGGATAAATCCTGTATTTTCCAAAAGCCTGAATCGCATCCACATGAAAATATGTTTTCGGATTTTTTTCTTTGATTATTTTTGCGATCTCCTCAACCGGTTCCACTGTACCAATCTCATTGTTGACATACATCACCGACACAAGAATGGTATCCGGGCGGATCGCTTCCCGCAGTTCTTCCAGGTCGATAAGGCCCTGACTGTTCACCGAAAGGCGGGTTACCGAAAACCCTTCCTCTTCCAGAAACTGCACCGGTGCCGATACTGCCGGGTGTTCAATTGCAGTTGTAATGATATGGTTTCCCATCCGACGGTTTGCCAATGCAGTGCCCACAAGTGCCCAGTTATCGGATTCCGTACCGCCTGAGGTAAAATAGATCTCTTTTTCCTGTACTTTCAGGATTTTTGCCAGAGTTTCTTTCGCTTCTCTTACATATTGTTCCGCTTCCACACCTTTGCGATGCATGGCGGAGGGATTTCCGTAATCTGTCACCATCAGATAACGGATCAGATCCGCCGTCTCCTCATAGACAGCGGTGGTGGCAGAATTATCGAGATACGCTTCCATAATTACTGTTATTCCTTTCTTTCCTGGCCGGTTTTTCCTTCCAGAAGATACATCAAAACAGCAAGCACTGTCATGCCGGCTGTTTCCGTGCGCAGGATCCTGCCTCCAAGAGTCACAGGTTCCACGCATCTTTCCATGGCCTGCCGGATTTCCTCTTCGGAAATACCGCCTTCCGGCCCGATAAAAATTCCAATGGACGCCCCGGGACGGATTGCCTCCAGAACTTCCCTGGTATGCTCCATTCCCTGTGCATGTTCATAAGGAATCAGCCCAACTTCCATTTCTTCTGCCATCGCAAGGGCTTCCTGGTATGTGACTACCGGATGAACTTTGGGAATGATCATCCGTTTGGACTGTTTTGCCGCGCTCTGCGCAATCGCCTGCCATCTCTCCACCCGGTTGGCGGCTTTTTTTGCATCCAGCTTTACCACACAGCGCTCCATTTCCACCGGAACAATCTGGGCTGCGCCAAGCTCTACCGCTTTCTGCACGATCAGCTCCATCTTGTCACTTTTTGGCAATCCCTGAAACAGACAGATTCTGGAGGGAAGTTCCTTCTGTGCTGCAGTCACTTCATCGACAGCAGCGATCACTTCCCCGTCCGCATAAGCCTCCACGGTACAGTGATATTCCTCTGTCCCGCCGGCACTCACCAGAATTTTTTCTCCCGGGTGCATCCGCAGTACATTTTTGATGTGATTGACATCTTCTCCCTGGATATGCACTTTTTCATCCCGGATTTGATTTTCCTCAACAAAAAAACGGTACATAAATCAATCTCTTTTCTCCGGCTTTTTCGCCGTTACCGATACCCATTCTCCCTGATGATTGACTTCCACTACAATAAGCCCTGCATCCTTGACAGCCTTTGTGACAACCTCCTCTTTTACATCCAGGATTCCCGAGGTAATGTACAGGCCGCCCGGCTTCATCTGATTTACGATCACCGGTGTAAGAAGTACCAGCACATCTGCCAGAATGTTTGCTGTTACAATATCATATTTCTCATATCCGGCCGCATCCTGAACCATTTTGTCGTCAATAATATTTCCAATGATCAGTTCAAAATCATCGGCAGGAATTTCATTTGCCTCTTTGTTTTCCTCCACAGCCGGAACTGCACAAGGATCAAGATCGGTACCAAGTGCGTGACGTGCTCCCAGCTTCAGGGCAATAATGGAAAGAATGCCGCTTCCGGTTCCCACATCCAGAAGCTCTGTCTGCGGCGTCACATATTTTTTCAGCTGACGGATGCAAAGCTGTGTCGTTTCATGCATTCCGGTACCAAAAGCCGTGCCCGGATCGATGTGAATAATCATCTTTCCCTGATCTTCGGGTTTTACCTCCTCCCAGGAAGGGATAATCAGGATATCATCCACATAGAACTGTTTGAAATAAGTTTTCCAGTTGTTGATCCAGTCTTTATCCTCTGTCTGGGACTCTGTAATCGTGCATTCTCCAAGATCCAGAAATTCCTGCATCTCGGCCAGCGCCTCATGCACCTTTGCAAGCATGCTTTCCTTGTCATCGTCCACATCCAGATAAAAATTGAGATAAGCGATCCCGTCATCATCCGGCATATCCGGAAGAATATCCACAAACATCTGTTGTTTGTCGTATTCCGTCAGCGGCTGTTTATCCTCGATCTCTACGCCCTGGATCCCTACATCCGCCAGCGTGGAAATTACGATATCCTCCACATCCGCTTTTGTTTTCAATGTGAATTTATTCCACTTCATTTTATGTTCCTCCATTTCATCCGTTTTACAGGAAGCGTGTTGTAATTGTAATTGTGATCAGTGAAAGCAGTGTCGTCAGAATAATGCCGTTCGAAAGCGTCTCCGCCTCCTCACCCTGTTCCTGGGCAAGCATCAGCGGCATATTTCCTACCGGCATGGATGTCAGAAGCAAGGTCACTGCCAGAATCGTCGGATTTGCAACAAAGGGTTTCAATACCAGCGTGACCAGGATCGGAAAAGCGATCAGACGGATCATGGTAAACAGATAGAGCCTGATGTTGCCGAAAATTCTTCCAATATTTGTTCTCGCCACAGATACGCCAAGAACGATCATGGAAAGGAAAGTCGTACATTTTCCAATGTAGGACGTAGTCTCAATGACACTTACCGGAAGCGGAATCTCAAACCAGAAGAGAATCACCGCCAGCACGCTGCTGATCGTACCGATGTTAATCAGCTTTTTAAAGCTGAAGCGATTTCCGTTTTCCGCCCCCAGATTGAGGACGAAAATTCCGTGTGTATAAATAAAAATATTATAGAAAAAGTTAAACACAGTAACGTAGATCACAGCGCCTTCTCCCAAAAGAGCCGTAACTACCGGAATACCGATAAAGCCGGTATTTCCATAAACCATCATCAGGTTAAAATATTTGCGCTCATCGCGTTTCACCCGAAGAATCAGCGGAACCGCAAAGCCTGCTGCAATCATAATCAGATAAACAACCAGCGCAATCAATGCCGTTGCAAGAACATCTCCCCTGGTAGCTGTCATTTCATCGCTGAAGACACTGGCAATCATCAGGGCAGGATTACATACATTGGTAATCAAAGCAGAGATCTGCCGTGAAGTATCGTAGCTTACAATCCCTTTCTTATATATGATAAATCCTGTCAGAATCAGCAGAAAAATCACCAGCATCTGCTGCAGGACAACTCCTGTACTCATATTCTTCCTCTTTCTTCGTTCTTTTTCAATAACCGGTTGATAACCATTTTCCATCATACACGAAAAACGGCAAAAAGTAAACTATACAGAAAATAAAAGTCAGCCGGCCCTATCCTTCCCGGATAAAAGCCGGCTGACTTTTCAAAAATGAAAGAGTTCAACTTCAATTCAGATCTCAATTTCCCGCAGATAACGGGAAAGGGCATCCTGCCAGGACGGAAGCAGTGCAAAACCGTTTTCTGTCAGTTTCTCCTTGCTCATACGGCTGTTGGATGGACGCTTTGCCTTTGCCGGATACTCCTCGCTGCTCACCGGGCTTACAGTGACTTTGCTGTAGACCGGGTCAAGCTTGGCTGCCTGGCGGAAAATCTCGCAGGCAAATTCATACCAGGAACAGAGTCCTTCATTGGTAGCATGATAACGTCCGTATTTTTCCGTCTCAATCATGTCTACCAGAAGACGGGACAGATCATAGGTATAAGTCGGACTGCCAATCTGGTCATTCACCACTGTGAGGTGATCTCTGGTTTTTCCGAGATTCAGCATTGTCCGGATAAAATTCTTGCCGTTCACTCCAAATACCCAGGCAATGCGGACGATAAAGAATTTTTTCACCCATTTTTCCACCGCAAGCTCGCCCTCATATTTTGTCTGTCCGTATACATTCAGCGGATGGCGCTCGTCATCGGGTTCCCAGGGTCTTGTCCCCTGCCCGTCAAACACGTAATCTGTAGACAGATACAGCATTTTACAGTCCAGCTCATGGCATACCTTTGCGATGTTTTCTGTGCCGACGGCATTCACCAGACGCACTTTTTCAATCTTGTCCTCATCCTCGGCCAGATCCACCGCTGTCCAGGCAGCACAGTGTATCACCGCATCCGGTGTAGTTTCTTTCAACACTTTTTCCACACTGGCCGCATCTGTGATGTCCATCTCATCGATATCCACACCAATTCCCTCATAGCCGCGTTTTGCCAGTTCATTCATGACGTCATGGCCAAGCTGACCTTTTACGCCGGTTACCAATACTTTCATTTTCTTCTCCTTTATGTCAGGTCCTATCGATCAATATATTTTCCGTCCAGCACATCCATCAGATACTGTCCGTACTGATTTTTCCGCAGCGGTTCAATATCCCGCATAAGCTGTTCTCTGCCGATCCATCCGTTCAGATAACCGATTTCTTCCAGACACGCAATTTTACGGTGCTGATGCGTCTCGATGGTTTTTACAAAATTGGTTGCCTCCACAAGGCTCTCATGTGTTCCGGTGTCCAGCCAGGTGAATCCCTGTCCGAGCAGCTCCACATTCAGCGCGCCCTGCTCCAGATAAATCCGGTTCAGATCCGTGATTTCCAGTTCTCCCCTGGGAGACGGCTTCAGATTTTTCGCATATTCCACCACTTTGTTGTCGTAAAAATACAGACCGGTCACACAGTAATTTGACTTTGGCTTTGCCGGTTTCTCCTCGATGGAAATCGCCTTGCCTTCCTGATCGAACTCCACAATACCAAACCGCTCCGGATCATCCACATAATAGCCGAAAACAGTCGCTCCCTTTCCGGTCTGTGCATTCTCCACAGCAGCTTTGAGACGTTTCTTAAATCCGTGTCCGAAGAAAATGTTGTCTCCAAGCACCATGGCTACCGAATCGTCACCGATGAATTCCTCTCCGATCAGAAATGCCTGTGCCAGTCCGTCGGGACTTGGCTGCACCTGATAGGACAGCTGTACTCCAAACTGATGGCCGTCACCGAGAAGCGCTTCAAAGCGCGGCGTATCCTGCGGTGTGGAGATAATCAGGATATCCCGGATGCCGGCATTCATCAAAACCGACAGGGGATAATAAATCATTGGCTTATCATAAATCGGAAGCAGCTGCTTAGATGTCACCATTGTCAGAGGATAGAGCCGGGTGCCGGAACCTCCGGCCAGTACAATACCTTTCATAAAACACTCTCCTTTGCCTCTTATTTTCTAATTATTCTTTTACTAGTATACCCTCAGCGGCCGCCGGCCGTCAAGATGTGCCGTAACGTAACCCGCCGTATCTTTCCTGTTCGTGTTTTTCTTTGACATACAGCACAAAAAAGGATATGATAAAACCAGTATAACTGCTGCAGGGAACACTTTTTCCGCTGCAAAAAGGAGGTTTTCATTGAATCAGATCGTGTTTTCCAATGATCCCTGCCGGATGAACTGGCTTCGGGAAGATTTCACTTACGGGGAAATCACCCACCCCGACGGGATGACCTGCCACGTGGAGCATCACCAGGAAGGAGATCTCTACCGGACGAATGTTACATTTGCCAACACCGGCGAAAAACCCATCTACACCCACACAGACAGTATCCGGATCCGTTTTCCTCTGCCGGACACTTACGAAAGCAGCGATGTCTGTATTTCCAGCCGCTGCAATGCTCATATCTTCTGCGGCGGTGATGTAAGCTATATCTGCGCCCTTCGCATGGGCGGGGAAGCACCTCACCTTGGTATGGTTCTGACAGAGGGAAGTCTTGCCGCTTACAGCATCGAACGGAATCTCAAGCAGATGAGCAATGACCGGGGATGTTTTCTTCTTCATCCTTCTCCCATGGTCTTACTGCCCGGAGAACAAAAGAAACTGTCCTGGGTGATTTTCCCTCACAATGGAAAAGAAGATTTTCTGGAAAAGCTTAGGACTTTCGACCGATATGCGGAGGTTCGAGCCGACCGATATGTTCTGTTTTTGGGAGAAACAGTGCGAATCCGGATCCGTCCCTCCAAAAAAGCCGGCTGTGTAAAAGCCAACGGACAGCTTCTCTCTCCCATTTCTGATTCCGGAGATGACTTTGTCTATGAATTTACCCCGACGGCTTTGGGCGAACAACTCATTCCCATCGATGTTGACGGCCTGCATACCTGGTGCCGGATCTTTGTTCAGGAGCCGCTGCAGACTCTGGCGCAAAAGCGCTGTCAGTTTATTGCACAGAATCAGCAGGCATCCCCGGATGAGGACGGTCTTTCCGGTGCGTACCTGATCTATGACACAGAAGAGAACCACCGGTTTTATGATGCGGAAAATGATTTTAATGCCGGACGGGAACGGGCAGGCATGGGCCTTCTGATGGTCAAATATCTTCAGAAGGAAAAGAAAAACGGACGCTGCCACGAGGATCTCACCGAAAGTCTGCAGCGCTATATCGCGTTTGTCAAACGGGAACTGATCATCCAAAAGACCGGTGAAGTCTGCAACGATTTTGGTCTGGACAACCGTTTTAAACGGCTGTACAACTTCCCGTGGTACTGTGAGTTTTTCACTGAATGCTATTGGCTGGACGGTAATCCGGAACACCTGGCAACCGCGTTTTCCATTCTGCAGTGTTACTACCAGCAGGGCGGAGAACATTTTTATCCCATCGAGCTGCCTCTTCGCAGGCTTTCCGATGCGCTCTGCCATGCCGGAATGAAATCCGAACAGGAAATTCTGATCCGGAACTGTGTCCGTCACGCAGATACGATTCTTTCCGCTGACGTCCATTATCCGCCCCATGAGGTGAATTATGAACAGAGTATTGTAGCCCCGGCTGCAGATGTGCTCTTTCAGGCATATCTGCTCACCCATGAGGAAAAATATCTGGAGGGCGGCAAACGGCAGCTGCATGTTCTGGAACAGTTTACCGGTATCCAGCCGGATTATCATCTGAATGAAGTAGCGATCCGCCACTGGGACGGTTACTGGTTCGGCAAACGGCGGATGTTTGGTGATACCTTCCCGCATTACTGGAGCGCACTGAACGGAAACGTCTATCTGCTGTATTATGAAATCACAAAAGACGAAGCTTACCGCAAAAAAGCCGAGGACTCCTTCCGGGGCGTGCTGCCTCTGTTCTTCCCGGACGGAACCGCCTCCTGCGCCTACGTCTTCCCGTATACGGTCAATCATCAGCGTGCCGGCTTCTATGATCCCTATGCAAATGACCAGGATTTCGGACTGTACTTTGCACTCCGGAGTGACCTGATGGATTAAAACCGTTTTCTCATAAACATTGTAAAAAAAATGAAGTGTGCCCGTCTGGACACACTTCATTTTGCATTATACAACACTTTTCTTTACAAGTCTATACTTTTCTGAATGAAAATGATAGGATAAATCTGTCGGGATGAATACAACGTAAAGGAGAAAAACATGCAGGAAAAAAAGACATTACGCCCCATCCCGGGACTTAGCCGGGAGGATGAGGAAAAACAGCTGTCAGAGATCATACAGGTTGCCCAGGAGAACCTGGAACGGACAAAGGGATATGTCCGGCAGCTATCGGATGAACTGTATGACTTAATGGAAACTTACGGTCCGAAAGATAAGGAGGCACTCTCCCTTTTGCGCAACACGCAGTCACAGCTGACGGAATTTAAGCGGGATCTGCTGCGAAACGAAAAAGCACGAAAGAAGCCTTATTTCGGACGGATCGATTTCAAGGATCCCTCTCTTCCCTCCTGTGAATCTTATTATGTGGGGCGTGTCGGTATTTCCAGAAACGGATCGGAACCTCTGGTCATAGACTGGCGTGCTCCGGTGGCCTCCGTCTACTACGAGAGCGCACTCGGTCCCTGCCGCTATACCGTCAAAAGTGAAGGCACTTATGAAATTGATCTGAAACGAAAGCGCACTTACGAAATCGAAAATGACCGGCTGAAAGATTTTTTTGACTCGGATGTCGTGGCCAATGATGAACTCTTAACCAAATATCTGGCCAAGAGTAAAAAGGCGGTTCTCGGCGAAATCATTGCAACCATTCAGCAGGAACAAAATGCGATCATCCGGAAGTCCCCCAAAACCAACCTGATCGTTCAGGGAGTGGCAGGTTCCGGAAAGACAACGGTTGCCATGCACCGGATTTCCTATATTCTGTACAATTATGCGGAGGATTTCCGCCCGGAGGATTTCTATATTATCGGAAGCAACCGGATTCTGCTGAATTATATCACCAGTGTCCTGCCGGATCTGGACGTATACGGAATTTCCCAGATGACCATGGAACAACTCTTTGTTCGTCTGCTGTATGAGGATTGGGATCCGAATCGTTACAGCATCTGTCCGATTGACAAAAAGGAGGAAAGCGCGCGGATCAAGGGAAGCTACGAATGGTTTCATGATCTGGAACACTTTTGCAATGAATATGAAAACCGTTTGGTTTCCAGGGAGGACGTCCGTCTTGCCAAAAATCAGGTCCTTCTTCTGAATGAACAGACAATTTCCGCTTATTTGAAAGACAATCCTCAGGTCTCCATGCAGGGCAAAATCAACATGCTCAATCAAATCCTTCTCTCCAGGCTGGAAAATGAACTCTCCGGAAAATACGTCTCCTACACGCCGGCTGAAAAAAAGGAGCTTACAAACACTTACCGGTGGCATTTCGGCAAGGATGAATGGAAAGGATCCATTTTTGACGTATACCATGAATTTCTCCTGGCCCAGGCCGGAAACGGGAAAAGCATTCCCATACCCTCCGATCAGTTTGATGTCTACGATCTGGCTGCCCTTGCCTATCTTTACAAGCGGATCAAAGAGACGGACGGTATCCGGGAAGCCAGTCATGTAATTATCGATGAAGCTCAGGATTTCGGCATGATGGCCTACGGTGTGTTAGCCTATTGCCTGCGGGGCTGTACCTATACGATTATGGGTGATGTATCTCAGAATATTCATTACGGTTACGGTCTGAACGACTGGAAAGATCTTCAGGAACTGATTCTCACCGGAACTTACGACACGTTCGGTCTGCTGAAAAAAAGCTATCGAAATACCGTGGAAATTTCTGATTTTGCAACCGGTATTCTGCGGCACGGCAATTTTCCCATTTACCCTGTGGAACCCCTCAAACGGCACGGCAGTGATGTGGAAATTCAGCAATGTACCGATGAAGCCGATCTGATGATCCATACCGTAAAAACCATCAAAGGATGGCAAAACGAGGGACACGAAACCATCGCCGTAATCTGCCGGGACCAGGAGGAAGCCTCTCATCTTAGCACCTGCCTTCGTGGAGCACTCCCTCTTGCGGACAACAGTCTGGAAACAGCCGAGTTCGGAAACGGAGTCATGGTTCTGCCGGTGGAATACACAAAAGGTCTGGAGTTTGATGCTGTTCTGATTTACAATCCGTCCAATACCAGCTATCCGGCCACGGATCAATATGTAAAGCTTCTCTATGTCGCAGCAACGCGGGCTCTTCACAGGCTTTCCATCGTCCACATGGGTGATCTGACAGATTTGATCGCAAAACCGGTATCCGAAGAAAAGAGAATGCATTCACTGGAAAATCAGATACCGCCTCAGGCTGTCCGATACCAGAAAAAAGAATTCAGCGAGCGGGAACTTCAGCTGCAGAATATCCGTCAGGCAGATAAGGAAAGAGCCCAGCGCAGCATCATGGGGCCAAAGCCGATCACCGCAAAGTCCTCCGACCCGTCTTTGGTTTCCAAACCATCCGTTTCCTCTTCCCGTGCCCCTTTGTCCGCTGCTCCAACCGGCCATAAGTTCGGCGACATTCCGGACAATACTTCTCTGCGCCCTATGGGACACAGCCGAATTGACACATCCATCCGGATGGCTAAAAAGACAAAACGCTTTCTGGAGCTTATCAGCAGTTACGGAACCCTTCGCCTTACACCGCTTCTGGATGATGTGATACGGATCCAGTTTCAAAAAGGGCGGGCAGTTTCTTTTGAGCCGGGATACTGGGATTACACTCCCGATCAGGCAATTTCCTGGAATGCAAAGGAGGGCAAAAATCTGGTGGAGCTTTCCACCTCAAAAATCACCATCCGAATTGAAAAGAAAACCGGTGCACTGCAGTTTTTTGACAGACAGGGAAAGCTCCTTCTGAAAGAAAAGGCTTCCCTTCCCCGTCAGATGGAGGTTTCCTCATCGGCCAAAACCTGGGTTTATTTTGACTGGTCAAAAACCGAGCGGCTTTATGCCAAAGGAGTTCTCCCGGATGAACTGGAGCGGATGAGTCAGAAAGCAAAATATATCAGTTTTCACAGTCAAAAACCCCGTATGCCTCTTTTGTTTTCGGAGAACGGATACGGCATCGGCGTCGCCGCATGTCATACTGTACTGTGCTGCAACATTCCCATGTATGGGCCTTATCTGTACACGGACGGGGTTCGTCAGATTGATTATTATTTCCTCTGCGGAAATACTTATGAATCCATACTGGAACTGTACAAAAAGATCACCGCGAAATAAAAGATCTTTTCCGCAGATACCTCAAAAAGGATGGGAGAAACCACTTGTGGTTTCTCCCATCCTTTTTATGGTATTCTCTCAGCTGCTATCTGGCTGTCCCGGCAGCCGTTCCGTCTGCCCGGTTTCCATTTGCATTTGTTCCGTTTCCAACCGCATCATCGACGGCTCTTCCCACGTCTTCAACGCCCTCACCGACACCGCGTGTCACATCTTCCACGGCATTTCCAAGATTATCGCCGACGGTATTGTTGTTTTCCACTCCGTTTACAGTTCCGTTTCCTTCTGTTGCATTGTTCACTGTTCCCGTATGCTCATTTCCGTCGACCGTTGTTCCTGCATTGGTTTCATTCTTGTTGGTGCCATTATTGTTGACACCATTCTCTGTTCCGGTAGTCGTTCCGTTTGTTGTTTCATTTTGTGTGCCGTTGGTTGTACCGTTTGTCGTGCCGTTGGTCGTACCGTTCGTATTGTTATAATCGGTACCGGTTCCGTTCTGCACGGTTCCGCAGGCAGCCATCGTGGACATCATACAAACGATCAGAATACTGCAAAGTACTTTTTTAGTCATTTTCATATGCCGTTATCTCCTTTGTTTTCTTTATTCTCTGACATTCCTTAGTATTTGAACTTCCTGCCGAATTTATACAGATTTCATTTGTCAAATCAAAAACATCATGCTATACTTTTTGCGTTAAAGTTCTGTTAAATTTTATGTTTCTTACTGTAAAATCCGGCAGTCATGCCGAATGTTTTTTTGGAGAGGATAGGAATCTGCATTTAAAATGAAAAATGAATTAAAAAACAAATTGGAGTATCTGTGTCGTCAGAGAGTTTTTTTCTCGCTGGCAATGCGCGCATTTGTATGGCTGCTTCTGCTCATCCTTGTACTGGTCTGCAAAAGCTTTCTTTCGGAAACCGTCATCCGCTTTCCGGTATTCGTCGCCGCAGTTCTGCTGCTTGCATTCAGGGATCTTTTTTTTGCAGTCCGGCAGATCCTGACAGGAACCGAACGGTTTGCAATTTCCCGTTTTTCTTTTCCGCATTTTTGTCTGATTTACTTTAATGCACTGATCAGTTTCTGGCAGATTGAATACCTTTGCAACGATACCTATCAGTCTATGACCTGGACCAATATTGTTCTCGGTGTCTCTTTGACAGCTGCGATTTATTTCTGTATCGTTCTGGCCTGCAACTCCCTTTCTGTTGGCATGATCCTTGGCAATCTTTTCTTTCTTGTCTGGGGAATCGCCAGTTACTTTGTTCTGCTGTTCCGCGGAACACCTTTGCAGTATGCGGATCTGTTTGCTGCCGGAACTGCTCTGGAAGTACTCGAAAACTATGATTTCACTCTTACCGGTCCTCTGGTTCAGATCTGTCTGGTTTCCATTCTCTGGTGCCTTTATTATCTCCAGAAATGGGACTGCCGCTTCGGCCGCATCCGCTATACCAGAATTCTGTCCCATCTGACAGGAATTGCCGCATGCATCGGCTGCTATTTCCTGCTGGTTCACTCCACACTTCTGACCGATACCGGTATTTCCCTTTCACACTGGAACCCGCTCACCACCTACAAGACCTACGGTACAGAAACTGCTTTTCTTGCCTTCGCAGAAGACCTGACAGTGAGAAAGCCGGAGGGATACAGTGTGGAAAAAGTGCAGGAGCTGGCTGATCAGGCCGAGGAAACCTATGACTCGGATTCGTCTGGTGCCATTTCTTCTGTCACACCGACCAATATCATACTCATCATGAATGAAACCTGGACGGATTTCACCATATTCCCGACTGTCCATCTGGATCAGGATTATCTGCCCTTCTACCACTCGATGACGGAAAACACGATCAAAGGAAACCTTTACGTTTCCACCTGGGGTGCCGGCACAGATCGGACGGAATATGAAGTACTGACGGGACACTCCATGGCCTTTAATCCGGGAACCCAGCCTTACTGCGGATATTTCACCTCGGATCATTATTCTCTGGTTTCTGCACTGAAGGCACAGGGCTATGAAACGATTGCGGTTCATCCATCCGGCGCTTCCAACTGGAACCGGAACCGGGTTTACAGTTATCTTGGATTTGATGAATTTTTATCCATTGATGATTTTGGAGCTTCTACCGAATATATCCGCAGCTTCGTCAGCGATGCCAGTGATTTTGAAAAACTGGAAGAGATCTATGAAGAAAAAGAAGAGGGACAGCCGCTGTTCATTTTTAATGTGACCATTCAAAATCACGGAGGGTATACAGATGCAAATTATCAGTCCACCATCCATCTGACTGATTTTGACGGCGAAGGCAAGGATCGGGCAGAACAGTTTTTGTCTCTGGCCTATGAGACAGATCAGGCACTCGCCGACCTGATTGCATACTTCTCCAATGTTGAAGAACCGACCATGATCTGTATGTTCGGTGATCACCATCCGACTACAACGGAAGCTTTTCAGGATTACTCCAACGGGGCGAATTACTATACGCTGCCGATTCAGGAACAGCAGTATTCCTACGCAACCCCGTATTTTATCTGGACAAACTATGACAGCACGTCAATGGAAAATGCGGATTTAAGTGCCAACTATCTTGGAAGCGTCTTGCTTGAAGCTGCAAATCTGGAGCTTCCCTCCTATAATCAATATCTTCTCACCCTTCGGGAACAGCTTCCGGTTCTGAATGCCTTTGGCTACATCGGCTTCGACGGGGAAATGCATTCCCTGGAAGAAGAAGGACGGGAAGAACTGAATCTGATTCAGGAATACTACTACATGATTTACAATGAACTAAAAGGCGGTTCCTCACGGTTAGATTCCGTCTACGCACTTTCCGATTCAACCAATGCCTCCGAAACCGGAATCCTCGCTTCGGAAAACTGAATCGATCAAAAAAAACAGCACCGGCCAAATTCTAAAAATGGCTGATGCTGTTTTTTATTTTTATTTTGCTGCAATCACGTCCTGCATATCGTACATACCTGCCGCTTTTCCCGTCAAAAACTTCGCTGCTTCCACAGCGCCTTTTCCAAATACACCTTTGGAATAAGCCTGATGGGAAAATGTAATGACTTCGTCGGGTCCGGCAAAAATCACATCGTGGTCACCAACAATGGTTCCTCCCCGAACTGCCGAAATACCGATTTCCTTCGAATCACGGGCCGCATGACGATCACTGCGGTCGAACACGTAATGATATTCCCCGTTCATTGCCTCATTCAGACTGTCCGCCAGAGCAAGTGCCGTACCGCTTGGCGCGTCACATTTCAGTTTGTGGTGTTTCTCCACAATCTCCATATCAAAACCGGCTTCCGCCAGAACTTTCGCTGCATCCTGAATCAGACGAAGCAGGGTATTGATGCCAAGTGACATATTGGCAGAGCGAAGAATCGGGATTTCTCTGCTGGCTTCTTTTACTTTTGCAAGCTGCTCTTCTGTAAGACCGGTGGTACAGAGCACCAACGGCAGCTTCTTCGCCACACATGCCTCCAGCAATGCATCCGTCGCTTTATAAGATGAGAAATCAATCACAACATCTGCCGGCACATCGCACTGTTCCAGATTGGAAAAAACCGGATAACCGTTGTCGCGGTTGTTCACCATATCGACACCGGCTACGATCTGCGCATTGGCATCTTCCTTTACAAGGCCCTGGATTACCTGTCCCATGTGTCCGTTGCATCCGTGCATAATGATATTCACCATTTTTCTTTTCCTCCTGTGTAAAAACGGGGAAACGGATTGTACCGCCTCCCCGCGAAATTCTGTTTGTACTTATCTCTCTTTCACCGACCGGACTTTAGGCAAGTTCGATGCCGAAATCTTTCATTGCTGCCGCAAGACGCTGCTGATTTGCAGGCTCCATCTCGGTCAGCGGCGGACGCAAAGTACCTACCTCTTTGCCCATCAGGTTCAGCCCTGCTTTCACCGGAATCGGGTTTACTTCGCAGAACAGTGCCTCAATCAGCGGGATTGCCTTCAGCTGAATCTCTCTTGCGCCTGCCACATCCCCTTCCAGGAATTTCATCACCATATCATGTGTCTGGCGGGGTGCCACATTGGACAGTACAGAGATCACGCCGCATCCGCCAAGAGACAGCAGCGGAATTACCTGATCATCATTTCCGGAATACAAGTCGATCTTTCCATCTGTCAGCTGCATAATCTTTGCTACCTGGGAAATGTTTCCGGAAGCTTCCTTCACACCTACAATATTCTCCACATTATGGAACAGATATGCGATCGTCTCCGGTGCAATGTTGACTCCGGTGCGGCCCTGAATATTATACAGAATGACCGGAATGGAAACACTGTTTGCGATTGCTGTAAAGTGAGCAATCAGACCCTTCTGTGTCGCTTTGTTATAGTAAGGAGAAACCAGAAGCAGTCCGTCAGCACCGTATTTTTCCGCTTCCTGTGACAGATAAATTGCGGTTTCGGTACAATTGGAGCCCGTTCCTGCAATCACCGGGATCCGATGATTTACTTTCTCTACCGTATAACGGATGGCTTCCAAATGCTCCTCATGGGTTAATGTGGAAGACTCCCCTGTCGTTCCGCAAATAATAATCGCATCTGTACCTCCGGCAATCTGCTCTTCGATCAATTCTCCGAGTTTCTCATAATTGACTTCCATCGTCTCAGTCATAGGTGTTACAATCGCAACACCTGCACCTTTAAAAATTGCCATATTCTTTCCTCCTGTAAAAAAGAGGCGACTCATCAAAAAAAGTTCGCCTCCAATACTATACACGAAATGTATATCTTATCAGATAGCTCTCCATCTTCCGATGACAGTCACAGACTTCTTCAGCCTGCGCCCAGGAACTTCCGGTTCAGCGTCCACGAAGCCCTTCGGCATCCTCCCCTTTCTCCCGCTCTCAACTGCTGCTGACACATACTGCGCGATACTCTTGAAGCAATGCAACCTCTATCTTCTTATTTTCGTAATTGTTTGACCGAAAATCAAACAATTACCCGATTTCTTTTCTAAATATACCATCATTAAAATACCTTGTCAATCCCTGTCTCCTCTCAAATTCGGCATCCGTTTTCCCTCTTTTAGGAGTATTCCAGTTTACTGACCGATACTTCATATGCTGTACGCTTCTCCATTTCCGTCTCACTGATTCGTTTCATATATTCACGGCTCTGAATTCTGCCCCAGACGAGAACATGACCGCCCACCAGAAACGCAGAGGCATAACGGGCATTTCTTCCCCAGCAAATGCAGGGAATATAATCCGATTTGCCGTAAGGACGGTTCACTGCAATCAGCAGATCAGCAATCTCTCTGCCAAGAGGTGTCTTCCGATATACCGGAGGTTTGCATATGTATCCGTCCAGGTAAATCTGATTCGATTTTACCGTATCATCCTCTTCCTCCACAAAGCTCAGTTCCCTGGCAAATACGGACAGGACAAGACGGTTTTTCTTTTCTTCATGGCGATTGTAGGAGCGAAACTGACCGCTCACCAGAATATATTCTCCCTCGTAATCCTGTGTCGTGTCCACCAGACGTTCTGACACCATTACAGGTATGATATCCTGTGAGTCACTCAAACGTTTTACCATGACATCCACCAGATAAAATCCCTCCCCAAATACCTGATGGCTGAATGTGAACGGTGAGACAATCTGTCCCATGATAACGACCTGGTTGTTTTCGATAATCTTATCTGCCATAATAACTATGTTCCCCTTCCTTTGTTTTTCTTCTTATCATTGCGGTCCCTTGTTATCCTTACGGAACATGCCTGCCGAATTTCTCCGGGTGATGGGCATATTCTGGTACCTTCCTGATCTAATAACTACTGTATTCACTTTTCTCCCGTCCTAGAACCTGGAATTTCAAAATCGGCAACTTGCCAAAAGCCGGCTTGATTTCCGGAAAAAATCATCAATTCTCACCTGTTCTTTTTTTTGAAACTGTGATATAATGCTTTGGATATGCAGGCATCCTAATAGATAAATCGATATAAAAAGGAATGAAAAAATATGAAAACAACAAGAGAAGATGTCAGAAACGTCGCTATCATCGCCCATGTAGATCACGGTAAAACCACTCTTGTGGATGAGCTTCTCAAGCAAAGCGGTGTATTTCGCGAAAATCAGGAAGTTCAGGAACGCGTTATGGACTCAAATGATATTGAGCGGGAACGCGGAATTACCATTCTGTCCAAAAATACAGCAGTTACTTATAAAGGCACCAAAATCAACATCATCGACACTCCCGGTCATGCCGATTTCGGCGGCGAGGTTGAGCGTGTACTGAAGATGGTAGACGGTGTAATTCTTGTGGTAGATGCTTTCGAAGGTGCGATGCCGCAGACAAAATTCGTGCTGAAAAAAGCGCTGGAGCTTGATCTGTCTGTCATCGTATGTATTAACAAAATTGACCGGCCTGAGGCTCGTCCGGATGAAGTTATCGATGAAGTTCTGGAACTTCTGATGGATCTGGATGCTTCGGATGAGCAGCTTGACTGTCCTTTCCTCTATGCCTCTGCCAAACTCGGACATGCAGTTCTTGATCTGAATGATACACCAAAGGACATGACTCCTCTCTTCGAGACGATTCTGAAATACATTCCTGCACCGACCGGCGACCCCGACGAGGGTACCCAGGTACTGATCAGTACCATCGATTACAATGAATACGTAGGCCGTATCGGTATCGGAAAAGTGGAAAACGGCACCATCCGCGTCAACCAGGACGTTATGATGGTGAACCACCATGATCTCTCCAAAAAGAAAAAAGTAAAAGTCAGCAAACTCTATGAATTTGACGGTTTGAAAAAGATTGATGTCACAGAAGCGACGATCGGTTCCATTGTCGCAATTTCCGGTATTTCCGATATCCACATCGGTGACACTCTCTGCGGAGATCTGGACAATCCGGTATCCATTCCTTTCCAGAAAATTTCCGAACCGACGATTTCCATGAACTTTCTGGTAAATGACAGTCCTCTTGCCGGTCAGGAAGGCAAATATGTCACCTCCCGTCACATCCGTGACCGCCTTCTGCGCGAGCTGAACACCGATGTCTCTCTTCGTGTAGAGGAGACCGATTCCGCCGACTGCTTCAAAGTATCCGGACGCGGAGAACTCCATCTGTCCGTCCTGATTGAAAATATGCGCCGTGAGGGCTATGAATTCGCTGTCAGCAAAGCTGAGGTTATTTACAAAGAGGATGAGCGCGGCAGAAAACTGGAGCCGATGGAGATTGCTTACGTGGATGTTCCCGATGAATTTTCCGGCACTGTGATTCAGCTTCTCAGTGAACGCAAGGGAGAACTTCATGGTATGAGCCGTGCCAGCGATGGTTCCACCCGACTGGAATTCGAAATCCCGGCCCGCGGCCTCATCGGTTTCCGCGGTCTGTTTCTGACCTCCACAAAGGGAACCGGTATCATCAATACCGAATTCGAAGATTACGCTCCATATAAAGGCGATATCGAATACCGCAAACAGGGTTCCCTGATTGCCTTCGAAGCCGGAGAATCTGTCACTTACGGTCTGTACGCCGCTCAGGAGCGCGGTACTCTGTTCATCGGACCCGGTGAAAAAGTATACGCCGGCATGGTAGTCGGACAGAACGGTAAGGCAGAAGATATCGAGCTGAACGTATGCAAAACAAAACACCTGACCAATACCCGTACCTCCTCCTCCGATGAAGCCCTTCGCCTGACACCGCCGAAGATCCTTTCCCTGGAACAGGCCCTTGACTTTATCGATAAGGATGAACTTCTCGAGGTTACCCCCAGCTCCCTTCGAATCCGCAAAAAGGAACTGGATTCCAGACTGCGCAAGAGAGCCGCAATGAAATAACAATCATCAAAAAAGAAAATTCCCCCGAAAAAGAAATCGGACAAATCGGTTCGAACTTCTTTTCCGGGGGATTCGTTTTTCTTATTCTTTTGTTGTTCTCTCTTACTCCTGCTGATTCTGCACAGTCTGGAAGTTATAGTAGCTTGCTCCATTCTGCAGCTCAATTCCGTTGGCAGCTGCAAGTGTCCGCACGGTAACCAGTTCATATCCCCGGCTGATCAATTCCGGTATAATGGTCGCGCAGGACTCCACCGTAGCCTGATA
Organism: Lachnospiraceae bacterium; assembly: GCA_028727605.1. Lineage (GTDB taxonomy): Bacteria > Bacillota > Clostridia > Lachnospirales > Lachnospiraceae > Fusicatenibacter. Next base: position 3,633 of record JAQYOA010000099.1, on the reverse strand, counting down.
AATATCGTGCATCAGGACAATGTCTCCCGGCTCCACATGATCCAGCACTGCCGAGATGTTCGACTGTACGTCTCTGGTCTTCCAATCCAGCGTATCCACATCCCACATAAAGCAGGGACGCGCTGCAACCGTCAGAAGATCATCATTGTAGTTTCCGTAAGGGAAACGTACCACGCTGGCAGGCTGTCCGTTATTATACTGAGCGATCAGCTGATCTGTCCTGGCAAACTGCGTTTCGGCACTCTCCAGGCTGATTTCCAGCATATTGGGATGATCGTAGGAATGATTTCCGATGTCACAGCCAAGTGCCGCCATGCGCGGGATATTGTCCACACCATACTGCTCTATATTACAGCCCTGCATGAAAAAGGTGGCCTTCGCATTGTTTGCTTCCAGAATATCCAGCAGCTGTCCCGTATAGCTGCTCGGTCCGTCGTCAAAGGTCATGGCAATCATCCTGGAAGCATCCCGATCCGGCTGATAAACTCCATTCTCATCAAAGTAATACCCTTTTCCGTCGATTGCCTTCCATCCGGTATCTATGTATCCATATCTGTTGAAATGATATTCGCTGCCGTCAATTTCAATCCAGCCATTGGCATAATAAGTCTGCTCACTTGTCGCATACCACCAGCCGGTGGAATCATACTGCCAGCCCGGCGTCTCATTGGCAGGGACGACAGAAGTCAGTTTCACAATGCCCGCCTGACCTGATCCGTCCTCCTTCTCCGGTGCTGCTGCCTGTACCGTCTGTACCACACCTCCTGCTCCGGAAGAAGTTCCCTTCTTTTCCAATCTGGGAGACAGCAATTGCCACACGCCGGTAATTACCAAAAGACCGATCACCACACTCGCAGAAATTCTCGCTGCATTCTTCAGAATCCGCTTGCGGCGCATCCGTCTTCTTCTTTTTCTTAAGTTTTCTCTATCCATATCGTAATCACTCCGTATCTAAACTGCAGCGCAATTTTTTTTCGACATTTTTCTCACTATCATCATAGCCTGTGTCTGACGGATATGCAAGGAAGAAATTCTTAAGTTTCTGTTACCGGCAAATAACGAATTATCCGAGGATTCCCAAATGCTCCAGCAGAATCCGCGTTCCGATCAGAATCAGGATCACTCCCCCTGCAATTTCCGCTTTTGTTTTGTAGCGTTTTCCAAATTGATGGCCAATGTAAACACCCGCTGCAGAAATAACAAAAGTGACAATGCCGATAAAGGAAACCGCCGGCACAATTTCGACACTCAAAAAAGCGAAGGTAACTCCTACTGCAAGGGCATCGATGCTGGTAGCCACTGCAAGCAGAAGCATGGTCTTACTATCCAGTTTGTCATCTGCCTCTTCTTCCTCATCGGAACAGGCCTCCCGAATCATATTGACCCCGATTAACACCAGAAGTACAAAAGCAATCCAATGGTCGATCGTTTTGATCTTGCTCTCAAAACCTACTCCCAGTAAATAACCGATCAGCGGCATAAGCGCCTGAAATCCTCCGAACCATAAACCTACCAGCCCTGCCTGCTTCCACTGAATCTTCTGCATGGCAAGACCCTTACAGACGGAAACGGCAAACGCATCCATTGCCAGACCAACTGCCAGAATAAATAATGCACCTAAACTCATATCTTTCCTCCGTTTTCCTTTTTCTTTTTGTGTCCCGGCGACATAAAAAGAGACCCGACGGAAGCAAAAACACTTTGCCTGCAGTCTCTGCCGCCTGCTCTTTGTTTCTGCCATCCGCCAAGTCTCGTCTTTTCAGATAATACCAGATTGTATCCAATCATTGTGTTGATATTATCGCGCCGTAAACGCCGCTGACTACTCCCTCATAGGATAAGGTATATTCTATTACAACTGTCATCGACTGTCAAGAAGGGAATTGATCTGTTTTCCTGCGGACGATTCCCTTTATGATTCTTCCGTAAAGTTCAGAATTCCATCTCCCATAACCCAATGTCCATTCTCATTGCTAATTTCCACAGATGCCTGCCAGGTGAAATTATATGCTCTGGTCCTGTCAAATACAAAGAGAAATTTGTAGCTCTCCTCGATTGTACCATTGATTGTCACATCTGCCTTCATTTGCCCTTCCACACTGGATACGGTCGTTGAGATTCCGGTGACTGCAAGCGTCTCGATTCCCTTTTGAGCGCCGTCCGAAAAACGTCCGGTAAACTGTTCGTAGGCTTCTTTTGCTTTTTCCTGCACTTCGCTGCTCGTGGAAAACTCTTCTTTTACCGCTGTAAAAGAAGCCTTTGCGGATGCCGCGGTAAAAATCTGATCCAGAACTTCCTCCACACGGGTAGCGATTTGTTCACCGGTGGTATCATTCAGTTTCTGCTGCGGAAGGAATTCCAGCTCTTCGGTCCCCGTTACCTGAATGATTTCGCGATAATCATCCTGTTCTGCCTCCACAACCTCTATCGTATGTGCTCCCAGAAACAGGTACGGAATCTGATAAACCTTCTTCTCCTGTGCTGCCTGTATCTGATACTTTTCTGTGATCAGTGTCCCGTCCAGATAGAAATCTGCATCCGCGGGAACGGTTATCTTAATTTGTTTTACATAAGCATCTGTCGGCACCACAAACCATTCATAGAAACAGGCTGCCGTTTTTTCCCCTCTGGTAATCTCGACCGTCTCTTTTTTGGAATCACTCACTCCACGGAGCGTGTAATTTACTTCATAGATCCGGTTTTCTCCTGTCTCCTGACTTGTTTTTCTCCGAATCATAAAATTTTTGATTTCCTGATCCGAATTGGGGCTGTCCTCTTCCCACTCCCGAAATGTCATGGCATTGACATAATTCTTTCGGGACAAAAAAGGGCTGTCCGGAAATTCACAGCAATCAAATGCCCTGTTCCAGTCACCGTCCAGACATGCCTCAATATAATTCCTGACTGTTCCCTGAGGAGAATACAGGTATTTGCCGGCCATAAAAAAGACAGCGGTCAGAATCAGCAGCAGGCTGATATTAAGGATCAGGAAACGAAGATACAGCGGCAAATCCAGAAAACGTGCCGGAACCACTAAGGCAGGATCCGTTTGCTTATTCTTTTTCTTATGCTTCATATCGCTTAACCCTCCCTGCAGATCAGTCGGAACTTTCCGTCGAACCCGACGAATGATAAGATTTCACATTGGCATTGACCTGATGATAAGTCTCACCATCCTTGTAATAATCCTGCGCATTCGTTGTAAACCGGTCCAGGGTAGGTTTTACCTTCTCCCCCGGATGCGGCTGCATCAAAAACAGGCAGATAATCATCGCAAGGGCAAATCCGTTAAGAATCAAAAACACTGCATTTAAAACCAGCCCCGGAACATGCATCTTTTTCGCAGACTTTGTTTCCGGCTCTGCTTCTGCTTCCAGCTCTTCCTCCGCTTTTGCGTTCGTTTCCGGCTCTGCTTCGTCCTTCACTTCCGCTTCTGTTTCCGGCCCTGCTTCTTTCTTCACTTCCGCTTCTGTTTCCGGCACTGCTTCATCCTCCGCTTTCGCTTCTGTTTCCGGCCCTGCTTCATCCTTCACTTTCGCTTCTGTTTCCGGCTCTGCTTCATCCTCCGCTTTCGCTTCTGTTTCCGACCCTGCTTCTTTCTTCACTTCCGCTTCTGTTTCCGGCTCTGCTCCA
>JAQYOA010000098.1 GCA_028727605.1 Lachnospiraceae bacterium | reverse complement strand
ACGCCGAAGGGTTCAACCTGCGTAAAACGAATGCTGCGGATGAGGGGCTGGTTGGCTGACTATTTTTCGGACGTAAAGTCCTGGGAGGTGAAGGCCAGACCTATTGCACCACTCATTCTAACAGCTTAAGCAACAAGATGGATAATTCCTTACTGGCTGTAAGGGATATTAACCATAAATATATTGTAGTAAGGAGGATATTGTTGTATGGAATATGGTCTTCAGTTATTTAGTGTACGGGATTTCACGGAGAAGGATCTGGCTTATACGCTGGAGCAGGTTGCAAAAATCGGATATAAGTATGTAGAGTTTGCGGGCTTTTTCGGACATGAGGCAAAGGAAGTAAAGGCAATGCTCGATGCCAACGGTCTGATTGTAAGCGGCACGCACAGCAGCCTGGAGGATCTGGTAAATGATTTTGAGGGAACGGTGGAATATCATCATACCATCGGGAATACCAATTATATTCTTCCGGGTGCTCCCTGGAAAACGGCGGTGGAACTTGATGATACCATTGAAAAGCTGAACAGATTTCAGCCGATGCTGGCTGCGGAGGGCATTACCCTTGGGTATCATAATCATAACGGGGAATTTCTTCCCAATGAGGACGGACTGATTCCCCATGCGGAGATGGAGAAGAGGACTTCCGTTCAGTTCGAAATTGATACCTATTGGGCGTATGTGGCAGGACAGGATCCGGTCGAGCTGATTACCCGTCTGCAGGAACGGGTGAAAGTGATCCATCTCAAAGACGGCCTTGCGAACGGAGAGGGATTTGCCCTGGGAGAGGGAACTGCGCCCGTGGCGGCAGTGCATGAGAGAGCAAAGGAACTGGGAATGCGCATGGTAGTGGAGAGTGAAACCCTGAAGCCGGATGGCCTTTTGGAGGTCACCCGGTGCATGGAGTATCTGAAAAAGTTATAAAGTCAGTTTTTTCCGGTATTCACCGGGAGTCATATGCATATATTTGCGGAATGTCCGGTTATAGTAACTGATATTGTTAAATCCAGTCTGCCCGGCTACTGCGCTGATCGAAAGATCTGTATCGCGCAGCAGCTGGGAACTTTTATTAATCCGGTAATAATTCAGATAGTCGATGGGAGAGGTGTTGGTCATTTCCTTAAAGAAACGGCACAGATGGCCTTTGCTGATATGGAAGTGATCTGCCATTTCCTGGAGAGTGACCGTTTCACTGCACTGTTCCTGCAGATAAATCATCATGTCTTTGATCAGGGAAATCTGATAATCCCTGGAGTCCTGTTTCTGAAACTGAAAATCTTTGGCATACTGATAAAGAAGAAAACATAGCTGCAGCAGGCGGGCTTTGATATACAGTTCATAGCCGTCTGCTTTTTTCTGATAGCAGGAAGCGATATCCAGGATCAGATCCGGGAAATCCTGTGTATCCGGGAGAACCGGTGAACAGTCAAACTGCCATCTGAACAGAGGCGACAAATATTTTTCCTGAATGGAATCACTTCCGAAGCTGCGCAGGAAATCCGGGTGGAAGAGAACCGCGATGAAACGAAATTCTTCGTCAGTGCTTCCGAATGCCATGTGAACGGCATTGGAAGGAATCAGTGCAAAAGTGCCGGAAGAGACAGGATAGATTTTCTGACCGATGTGCAGGGAAGCGCTTCCGGAAAGAATCAGGAGAAGTTCGACTTCTTTGTGCCAGTGACAGTAAATTTTTTCCCGTTTGCTTTGCACAGCCTTTACCTGGTAGACGGCGCAGGGGAATGTGGCAGGGCCATGATTGGTCTGCTCTTCTACAAGAATTGGATAACGTTCCATAGAACCTTCGCTCCTTATGTGAAAATTGTGTTAGTAACTGTGAAAATGATTCAAGAAAAGAGGTACTTAGAGATATTATAATACAATTATAAGAGAGATACCAGTAATCATTACAGAACAGGAGGATAAAAAATGCAATTAAAAAAAGAGGGCAGCGGCTTACTGATGAATCATCAGGGCGAGAGACTTCTGATCGAACCCTGGGGAAAGAATGCGCTTCGTGTGCGTGCAACCAGATATCCGGAATTTACAGGACAGAACTGGGCATTGGAAGAGGAAGTTGCAGAAGAGGGAAAAAAGGCGGAAATTGAAATTTGCGAGGAAAAGCATACCGCAAGCATTACGAACGGACGTCTTACGATCACAGTCAATCCCAACGGTGTACTGCAGTTTTACAAGGACGGAAAGAAATTCCTGCAGGAATATCACCGCTGTTATGACGGTTCCGTTTCCAACGAAAGTATCTGTCTGAAACTGATTGGAAGAGATTATCAGCCGATTATTGGAGGACATTACGCTCTGACAGTGAGATTTGAGAGCAATGACAGAGAGCAGTTCTTTGGTATGGGACAGTATCAGCAGCCCTATCTGGATCTGAAAGGATGTACCCTGGAACTGGCACAGAGAAACTCTCAGACATCCATCCCCTTTGCGGTTTCCAGCCTGGGTTATGGCTTTTTGTGGAACCATCCGGGTGTTGGAACAGCTACATTCGGAAAAAATTATACAGAATGGAAAGCAGATGCGACACAGGAGATGGATTACTGGGTGACTGCGGATGAGGATCCTTCTGCTATTGTCAGAAATTATACCGAGGTAGTAGGCCGTGCACCCATGCTGCCGGAAGGGCTTCTTGGCCTTTGGCAGTGTAAGCTGAGATATCGCACACAGGAAGAGGTTCTTGGCGTTGCAAGAGAGTATAAACGACTGGGAATCAAGCTGGATGTTATTATCATCGATTTCTTCCATTGGACCAGACAGGGAGACTGGCATTTTGACCCGGTATATTGGCCGGATCCCAAGGCAATGTGCGATGAGCTGCATGCAATGGGCACCAAGGTTGTGGTATCAGTATGGCCGAATGTGGACCGCAAGAGCGAGAATTTCCAGGAGCTTATGGACCGCGGACTTCTGATCAGAACAGAGCATGGCAGTATGCAGACATATGATTTCCAGGGAGACTGTATCTCCATTGATGTCACAAATCCGGAAGCGCAGAAATTCCTGTGGGAAACCTGCAAGAAAAATTATGCAGATCTGGGCATCGATATGTTCTGGCTGGACAACTGTGAACCGGATTTCGGAGTGTACGATTACAGCAACTACCGTTATTCTCTGGGCACTGCGCTGGAAGTCAGCAATCTGTATCCGAAGCTGATGGCAAAAACATTTTACGATGGGCTGAAAGCGGATGGAAAAGAAAAAGAGATCTGTCATCTGGTACGCTGCGGCTGGGTCGGAAGCCAGAAATACGGCGCACTGCTCTGGTCGGGAGATGTCAACAGTACCTTTGAGTCTCTCAGAGATCAAGTGGCAGCCGGTCTGAACATGGGACTTGCAGGTATTCCGTGGTGGAATACAGATATTGGCGGATTCATGACAAGAGATGTGAATGATCCGAAATTCCACGAACTGCTGATCCGCTGGTTTGAGTATGCTGTATTTACCCCGATTCTGCGGCTTCACGGAGATCGCGGTCCGCACAATATCAAACCGCTTTCCGATCAGGAATGGGGCGGCGGATATCTGTATACCGGTCAGCCAAATGAGATGTGGAGCTATGGCGAAGAGGTATTTGCGATTCTGAAAAAACAGCTGGAAAGAAGATGGGCGATGAAACCTTATCTGGAAGCCCTGATGGAAGAGGCTTCCAAAACGGGAGCACCGCTGCTTCGAACCATGTTTTATGAATTCCCGAATGATACTATCTGCTGGAAACTGGATGATCAGTATATGTTCGGCAGTAGATATCTGGTAGCGCCGATTCTGGAAGAAGGCATGAGAGAACGTCAGGTATATCTGCCGGAAGGAAAATGGGCAGATACAAATGCGGGAGAGCAGGCCGAGATTCTCACCGGAGGACAGTGGATTACCGCAAAAGCACCCCTGGAGTATATTCCGGTATTTGAACGCGTCGAATAAAAACGAAAAATGAGTTGGAAAATGGTGTGAACTTATGATGGTTCACACCATTTTATTGTCTCGGATAGGGAACCGTGATAAGATAGAGGAAAACGAATATCGGGTAAACAGTAGTGATCATGCCCGGGAAAGGAGAAAAATGGAAATTGTCGAATTTTTTACAGCAGAAGACCAGGCTCACTGGCTTTGTGAGCTTGCAAAATGCGACTGGGGAGCAGGAAAGTATCTGCATCAGCTTCTGAAGGAGAATACACTAAAGAAGAAGTTTGGTGAAACTGCTCTGGTTCCTATGCTTGTGGACGGAAGAGAATTGATGGCGTTTTGCACCTTTGCACCTATGGATGAGATCTGGCCTACAGAGCTGTCTCCGTGGATTGGGTTTGTCTATACCTTTCCGAAATACAGAGGTCACCATTATGCGGGGAGGCTTCTTGAGTATGCGGAAAGTATCGCAACGGTTATGGAACGGGAGGCTGTCTATGTCTCTACCGATCATGTCGGCTTATACGAGAAGTACGGATATGAATTTATCCGAATGGACAAAAATATCAGCAATGAGGAAACACGCGTATACCGAAAAGTTCTGACGACGGAGGGTCCGGAAAAAGACAGAAGGTATGCCAATGGCGGGAAATGGAAGGCGGAAATCGTAAAGAAGGCAAGAAAACATACGGATATGACAGCATACTGCGGCTTTTCCTGTAATCATTGTTTCCTGGGAGAATGGTGCGGAGGATGTCGATCGGTTTTTAACTGCTGTTCATACGGTACGCTGTACGAAAAAGGAAAATGCCCCAATGCGGAATGCTGTGAACAGAAGGGAATCGACGGCTGTTTTGCCTGCGGGGAACTGGAAAGCTGTACGAAAGGATTTTATCAGCCTGAAAATGACGGGGCGGGGGCCTGCAAGGCTCAGGCTATGTTTCTGAAAAAGTATGGAAAAGAGGCGTTTTTTCGAGTGCATGATCGGCTGCATGAGATTTATGATTTTAAAAAAACTCAGGAGATTTTGGGGAAAAGCGCAGAAGAAGGTCTGCAGATACTGGAACGGTATCGAATTTAAAAAAAGGACTTGAAAAATACCCCGGAAGGGTATATTCTGTTAGAGAAGACAGGATACCCCACTGGGGTATTTAAAATTGTCGGGAAGGGAATGAGAAAATGGAACAATATACCGTAACAGGAATGAGCTGTGCGGCCTGCAGCGCCAGAGTGGAAAAGGCGGTCTCAAAGGTGGATGGTGTTACTGCGTGTTCGGTGAGTCTGCTGACGAATTCCATGGGGGTGGAAGGAAACGCAGATCCCTCGCAGATAATTGCCGCTGTGGAAGAAGCCGGATACGGAGCCTCCTTAAGGGGAAAAGAAGCTGCGAAGTCCGGTGCGGGAAACCCGGCGGCGGAATATGAGGAGTTTTTGCAGGATAAAGAGACGCCGGCGTTGAAGCGGCGGCTGATTGCATCGCTTTGTCTGCTGCTTCCTTTGATGTATGTTTCCATGGGACATATGATGTGGAATTGGCCGATGCCGTCCTTTTTTGATGGTAACCATGTTGCCATGGGACTTGTCCAGATGATTCTGGCAGCCGCAGTTATGATCATGAATCAGAAATTTTTCATCAGCGGCTTCAAAAGCCTGTGGCATAAAGCACCCAATATGGATACCCTGGTGGCACTCGGATCCGGAGCGTCTTTTGTTTACAGTGTTTATGCACTTTTTGCGATGACAGACGCACAGGTAAAGGGAAATCCGGAAGCTGTCATGAACTATATGCATGAGTTTTATTTTGAGTCCGCGGCCATGATTCTGACCTTGATTACAGTCGGGAAAATGCTGGAGGCCAGATCAAAGGGAAAGACAACAGATGCGCTGAAGAGTCTGATGAAGCTTTCTCCGAAAACGGCAGTGGTGATCCGAAACGGCAGCGAGGTGGAAGTGGGAATCGAGCAGGTGCGGATCGGAGACCATTTTGTGGTGAGACCGGGAGAGCAGATTCCGGTGGATGGGATTGTTCTGTCGGGAAACAGCGCGGTAAATGAGGCGGCGCTGACCGGTGAGAGTATTCCGTGTGACAAAGAACCGGGAGATCAGGTTTCTGCAGCAACACTAAATCAGTCGGGCTTTTTGACCTGTGAGGCGTCCAGAGTCGGGGAAGACACAACGCTGGCAAAGGTGATTCAGATGGTAAGCGATGCAGCGGCAACGAAAGCACCGATTGCCAAAGTGGCTGACCGGGTATCCGGCGTGTTTGTGCCGGCCGTGATTGCAATTGCTCTTCTTACGATTGCAGTATGGCTGCTGTGCGGACAGAGTGTGGGTTTTGCACTGGCAAGAGGTATTTCCGTGCTGGTGATCAGCTGTCCCTGTGCCCTTGGCCTTGCCACTCCGGTAGCGATTATGGTCGGAAATGGCTGCGGGGCGAAATCCGGGATCATGTTTAAGACGGCAGTTTCACTGGAAGAAACCGGTAAGGCGGAAATTGTAGTTTTGGACAAAACGGGAACGATTACCAGCGGGGAACCGAAAGTCACCGATATTTTCCCGGGAGAACATTGTACGGAAGAACAACTTCTGGAGGCGGCTTTTGCGCTGGAACAAAAAAGTGAACATCCTCTTTCCAGGGCGATCCTGGAACTTGCGAAGGAGAGACAGATGACACCCCGCGAGATTACAGACTTTCTGGCGGTTCCCGGAAACGGGCTGACAGGTAGGCTGGACGGCAAAATGCTCTGTGCAGGCAGCCGGGCATTTATCAGTGGGAAGATACGGATTCCGGAGGAGATGGAAACGCTGGCGGAGCGCTGTGCGGCAGAAGGAAAAACACCGCTGTTTTTCGCCGAAGAGGAAAGGCTTCTTGGCATGATTGCGGTGGCGGATGTGATGAAAGAGGACAGCCCTGTGGCAGTGAAGGAACTGCAGCAGATGGGAATCCGTGTCGTGATGCTTACCGGTGATAATGAACGAACTGCCCGGGCCATTGGTGCAAAGGCAGGCGTGGATGAAGTGATTGCCGGAGTGCTGCCCGACGGAAAGGAGGCTGTCATCCGGCAGCTGAAAGAAAAGGGGAAAGTCATTATGGTGGGAGACGGCATTAACGATGCCCCTGCCCTTACCCGGGCCGATATCGGAATTGCCATTGGAGCCGGAACCGATATTGCGATTGATGCTGCCGATGTGGTGCTGATGAAGAGCCGGCTGAGTGATGTGCCTGCGGCGATTCGTCTGAGCCGGGCCACGTTAAAAAATATTCATGAAAATCTGTTCTGGGCAT
>JAQYOA010000097.1 GCA_028727605.1 Lachnospiraceae bacterium | reverse complement strand
AGGATGGGACATTCCTGTTTGCGAGAGAACGTGCAGATGTGATTGAACGGGAACGGGATCTGGGAGGATATTTTGCTGTTGTCACATCCGAGAAGATGACTGCAAAAGAAGCATTGGAGCTTTACAAGAGCAGGGATGCTTCAGAGAAACTTTTCAAAGGAGATAAATCCTATCTTGGAAATAAAAGTCTGCGGGTACAAAGTGACGAGGCAGCATCGGCAAAGATTTTTGTTGAATTTGTGGCGCTGATTGTCCGGTGCAGGATGTATACGATGCTGAAGGACGAAGTGTTCCGGATGGAGAAACATCCGAATTACATGACGGTGCCGGCGGCAATCCGAGAACTGGAAAAGATTGAGATGGTACGCGGACTTGACGGAAGATACCGGATGGATCATGCAGTAACGGCAACGCAGAAGGATATCCTGAGGGCATTTCATTTGGATACGGCTACAGTAAAAAAGCAGGCGGATGAACTGAGCGAAATGCTGAATAAATATGACAGACAGACCTTGGGGGAACAGTGATATGGCAAGACCACGAAAGAATAACATAACAATAGACGAGGAAATCATAAAGCAGGAAGAGCAGGTTTCGAAATCAAAAGCAAAGTATGATGCGGATGTAAAGAAACTGAAAGACCTTTATGCCAAAAAGGATGAAATTAAGAAGAAGGAGCTACTTGAAGCAGTAGAGAAAAGCAGTAAAACATTCGAAGAAATCATGGGATTCTTGAAGGGGGAGAAATAGTCATGTACGTTGAGCATCACGATCTTGATCCGTATCCGATTCCTAAAGAAAAGAGTCCGCTTTATATCAATGAACCATGGCTTGTAGATGGTTCTATTATAAGGGACTTGGGCGACAATAAGGAACCGGAAGCACAAGAGGATAATATAAGGGTATATGTGCCAATGGACCTAAACCGGAAAGCAATTCTGCGTAGGCTGGATGATATCATTATGCGATATGACGAAGCCAATGAGGAGAACGAATCAGATTTCATGTTTGAAGTGGAAAGACTGGTTTCGCAGATAGAGATATACGATCAGGTGTGGTTTGTGAGACATATGCCGGAGGATCGAAAGCACAGTGCTGAGGCAGAATTGCTTGTAAAAGATTTTATAGCAGCGCTGGAAGAAATCCCGGATGGCTGTGCGGAGACATTTCCATTTGAACTAATAGAAGATTTAAGAAGGGAATATTTTCCTGATTGAGTGAGAAAAAGTTAGGAAGTTAAGAATTCAATGCCGCATTTTATGCAATGGCGAATCCCGATATTGCGCAGGTAACAGGAACCGATCCTGCGGCTTTGTATCAGCATTTTGTCACCTCCGGGATGGCAGAAGGACGGCAGGGAGCGGCTACATTCAATGTGCAGGTTTATATCGCGAATAATCCGGATCTGGGTGCTTTGCTTGGAACCAATCTTCCGGCATACTATAATCATTATCTGACACAGGGACAGTATGAGGGAAGAAAGGCATATTAGGAAATATTTTTGATAGAAGATCAAAATCGAAAGGAATAAGAAAATTATGAAAATCGTATTGTTATCAGGCGGATCGGGCAAGCGTCTCTGGCCATTGTCCAGCGACAATCGCTCCAAGCAGTTTCTGAAGGTACTGCAGGATGAGAACGGCAATCCGGAATCGATGATTCAGCGCATTTACGGGCAGATTAAGAAGAGCTGCCCTGACACAGAGGTGGTGGTTGCTTCCAGCGAGTCTCAGAAGGACGCGATCTGGCGGCAGCTTGGAAGCAAGGTTGAGACCGTGCTGGAGCCGTCCAGGCGCAACACGTATCCGGCGATCCTGCTGTCCGGTGCCTATCTGATCGATAAGAAGCACACGCCGGATGATGAGGCGATCGCGGTGATCCCTGTGGATCCTTATGTGGATCAGGCGTATTTTGACCAGATGGCGAAGATGGGACAGGCACTCGATGATTCCGGAGCGGATCTGTGTCTGATGGGAATTGAGCCGACGTATCCGTCGGAGAAATATGGCTATATTCTGCGGGAGCCGGAGACTCTGCAGGGGTACAACCCCGTGATCCGTATGCAGGAGAAGCCGACGCTTGAGCGTGCGAAGGAACTGCTCAGTCAGGGA
>JAQYOA010000096.1 GCA_028727605.1 Lachnospiraceae bacterium | reverse complement strand
ATTATTTGTCCCAACTTTATTATACCATTGATTTTTAGTTTTTCAATATATTCATAGTATAAAAAATGGATGCCGTTACCGACACCCATCTATGCTGACTCTGCATTTTCTGTTCTATCGTCCGCTCCTTCATCTGTGTTTGCATTGATTTCATCGAGGAGCTCTTGTCCGTATTTTTCAATCATACGAGCCAGAAAATCCACACAGCGCCCAAATGCTATATCCTGTTCCATGAGCTCCTCCTTTCCAATCAATCGTCTCTGCACTTTCGTGGACTTGAAAGCTGTGCTATAATGATTAACAGGAAGCTTTCATCAATCTACGTTCATTTTAAGGTAAACATCGCAAAAAAACATTGACCGTGGATTGAGCGCAGATTGACGGATTTCAGGAAGGAGGGCGGCTCATGGAATATCTGGATTTCAGTTCAGTCATCACCATCATTCGAAAATATATCAATGATGAACGCACTGTCGAGGACAAGCACTTTAATATAGAAGTGAAAATTGATCAGATCCGCCTGCTGGAGCAGGTCTTTTCCACCTTCTGTAGCGATGAGAGCGAACGGGATTTTGCCTTTGATAACGGGCAGGTCTGCCGCTGGTTCAACGGGCAGGCAAGAATCAGCCCCCGCATCATCTCCTTCTACATGAAAAAAGGAAATAAAGAAATGCTGTCCGCCGACATGGAATATCAAGTGTTTCCGCTGATGTATGACAGCGCCATGGCCGCACAGGAGCTGCACACATTGCTTTTGCAGGATACCACCATTTTCAACGAGGTCAGGAACAAGTTGGCTGCTGGCTATCCGTGTGGAACCGACAAGGCCAAGGCGGACTTTATGGCGGCAGTGCTGTTTTTCGGAATGGAACGGGAATTCCGGAAGCGTGACGCCAATACCAAAAACCTGTTAGCTGCCGGTTCTCTCTCTCCTGTTCTGAAGGACTTTGTTTATGGCGTCAAGGCTCCGGCTCCATGCCGTTATTTCTGCGGACGGGACATGGAATTGGCCGCTCTGCATGAATTGCTCGGCTCCCAGGGGAAAGTATTTCTTCAGGGCATTGCTGGTATTGGGAAAAGCGAGCTGGCAAAAGCCTATGCCAAGCGATTCGGAAAGGAATACACCAACATCATCTACTTCACCTACACTGGAGATCTGAAGCGTGACATTGCCGGTCTGGACTTTGCCGATGATGTGGATGACAGCGAAACAATGGACGCTCGATTCAGTCGGCACCATCGCCTGCTGCGCAAATTGCGGGAGGACAGTCTGCTGATCATCGACAATTTCAATACCGTCACGGCAAAAGACAGTCTGCTGGATGTGGTGCTGAATTACCATTGCAGGATCATCTTCACCACACGAAGCAGATTTGACAACTATACTTCCATGAGTCTGGAGGAAATCGCTGATACAGAATCGCTGCTTTCCCTGATGGGCTGCTTTTACTCCAATGCTGAAAAGCACCGCCCGATTCTGGAACAAATCATTCAGACAGTTCACAGACACACTCTGGCGGTCGAGTTGTCCGCCCGTCTGCTGGAAACCGGAATTCTGGAGCCGCCTCTCCTCTTAAAGAAACTGAAAGAAGAAAAAGCCGCCCTGGACACGACCGATACCATCGGTATCACCAAGGACGGCAGAAGCCGCAAGGCCACCTATTATGACCATATCCACAGGCTGTTTTCCCTGTATCAGTTGTCCGATGGGGAAACGGAGCTTATGCGAAATCTTTCCCTGGCTCCTCTGACCGGCATTCCGGCCAGACTGTTTGCAAACTGGCTGAACCTGCGGGATATGAATTCTGTCAATGATCTGATTGAAAAAGGCTTTGTGCAGACGGTGGACGGGCGTGCGGTTACGCTGCATCCCATGATCCAGGAAGTTGCAATGGAAGAAACCCGGCCATCGGTGCAGAATTGCCGCACCCTGCTGGACAGCATCCAGACGATCTGCCTGCTTCATGGCTATGACGTTCCTTATTACCGGCAACTGTTCCAGATGGTCGGATCGATCATCGAACGCATCGAAAACGACGATATGCCGTTCTACCTGCGTTTTCTGGAAGATGTGTAACATAAAAAAATGGGTAGATAATTATAATGCATTTGGAGATGACGGACTAAAACGTTCTAGGAAACAGAATAATTATTCTTTTGAATACAAGCTTCATGTAGTAGAATTATATCTATCAAGTGAAGTTTCATATCAGGAATTAGCCGTTCAAGAAGGTATCCATAATCCTACACAAATCATGAAGTGGGTAAATGATTTCAGAATAGTCGGACCTGATGCTTTGAGACCTCACAAGAAAGGTCGAAAACAAACATTGGCTAAGAAAACTAAAAAAACAACAAATACTACTTCAGATATATCGAGTATTGATACAAGTGTCGAACATGTTAGAGAATTAGAAGATGAGCTCTTAAAACTACGGATAGAGAATGCCTTTTTAAAAGAACTGAGGAGGTTGCGTTTAGAGGACGAGGCAAAAACGAGAGAATTGCACGAGTCATCCACAGCCTCCGAAGAGAATTCAAATTAAAAGACCTTCTCTCATATGCAAACTTCCCTAAGGCAACTTATATGTATTGGCAAAAGAGATTTGATAGGGAAAATCCAGACAAAGAACTTGAAGAAAAGATTATGAAGATTCGAGAGGCTAATAAGGATTATGGATATCGCCGAATGCTTGGAGAACTTCGTAACCAGGGATATGTTGTAAATAAAAAGAAAGTTCAACGAATAATGCAAAAATTCGGACTACAGGTAACGTCATTCACTCGCAAGAGTAGAAAATACAATTCATACAAAGGAAAAGTTGGAACAGTTGCACCTAATAGAATTCGCAGACGTTTCAATACACATATACCGCATCAAAAAATAACAACTGACACAACAGAGTTTAAATACTATGAAGTTGATGTGAAGGGGCATATGACTATGCATAAACTCTATTTAGATCCATTTATGGATATGTGTAATGGAGAGATACTTAGTTTTTGCATTGATAAACATCCATCTGCCAAGAATGTAATGGATGCTCTGGAACAAGCGATAGAAATAACTTCTGATTGTCCTTACCGTAGAACCTTTCATTCAGACCAAGGCTGGGTTTATCAGATGAAAGCATACGCCCATCGCCTTAAGGAAGAACGAATATTTCAAAGTATGTCCAGAAAGGGCAACTGCCGTGACAATTCAGTAATGGAAAATTTCTTCGGTCTGCTCAAACAAGAAATCTACTATGGTGTGGTTTATTATAGTTATGAGGAATTAAAATCAGAAATAGAACGATATATAAAGTATTATAATGAACAACGAATAAAAGAGAAACTAGGATGGATGAGTCCTGTACAATACAGGCTTAGCCTCTTGGCTGCATAAAAACAGCGTAGCAGCCAAAAACTGCTACGCTTAAAAAGTCTAACTTTTTGGGGTCACCTCACAAACCTAGTCCAATAGATTACAGATGATTTTGTAGATAAACGCGAGTGTCTTTTCATCGTTTATCTTCTGAAGCATTTTGATAATCTTTCCTTTGTAGTCCATATGTACGCCCTCCGATCTGGTATAATAATATCAGAACATTCGTTCGATTTCAATATCTTTTTTTCGAACAAATTGTTCTCTATATTAATATTACGGATCAGAAGGTCGAAAATTAGCAAAATTCGGAAATCGTCTCCAATCGTGGACACTTATTTCCATGGGCTGTCATACAGGTCCTGCATACGCACCTGCAACCCCTTCGCGATCTGCTCCAATGTATCGAGTCTCGGAATGCTGCCATTACATAACTTTCCAAGCGTGGACTTAGGTACACCCGTTAAGATCGATACCTGCCAGAGTGATAGATTTTTTTGAAAAATGATGTCTGCTATTAATATCTTCATGCAGATAGTATTTTCATCAACGAAAAAATTATTCCGAAAAGTGTAATTTTTCGAATTTTTAAACGTATATATTTGGGATATTGTATCCTACATATAAAATACATTTCAAAAGGAGAATGTCTATGAAAAAGAAAATCGTAACCCTTATTCTAGCAACTGCCCTCACCGCTTCCGCTCTGACCGCCTGCGGATCATCAACCGCTTCCAGTTCCTCAAGCTCTTCATCGACTGCTTCCAGCAGCATCAGTGAAACTGAAACTCCAACATCTACGGAAGAGGCTACCCCGACTCCGACTGAGGAATCCACAAGTACACAGTCCGAATCTGAAGAAGACTCCAGCATTCCCTGGGAATACACATCAGCTCTCAGATCTGCCGAAAGCTACAGCGAGACAATGCACATGTCCAAAGCTGGTATTTACGATCAGCTGACTTCCGAATACGGTGACCAGTTCTCAGCCGAAGCTGCTCAGTATGCAATTGACAACATGACTGCAGACTGGAACGCAAACGCGCTTGCATCAGCCGAAAGTTACAGTGAATCCATGCATATGTCTAAAGCAGGAATCTATGATCAGCTTACCTCCGAGTACGGCGAACAATTCACCGCCGAAGAAGCCCAGTATGCTATTGATAACATAGAGGCTGATTGGAACGCAAATGCCCTTGAAACAGCAAAATCTTATCGTGATATGGATATGTCACCGGCGGCAATCCGTGATCAGCTCGTTTCTGAATATGGAGAGAAATTTACCGAAGAAGAAGCCGACTACGCTATACAGAATTTAGACTAAAACAAAGAAAAACCGCCCCGGTGCGCCAACACCAGGACGGCAATCG
>JAQYOA010000095.1 GCA_028727605.1 Lachnospiraceae bacterium | reverse complement strand
TCCTTTCGTAGGATGTTTGTTTGGCGATAGACATTATACCAGAAAAGGGAGGTCAATGCTCTTTTTATTGCAGATTTCCCTAAAAATCAAGGTTTTTAATAGATTTTAACAATAAAAAAAACAGGTAGTTTTGACACTACCGAAGAAAATGAGGAGGACATGGAAATGAAATTATTGAAAAAAATCGCCAGCCATATCTTTATTGACGGCTTTGGCGGAATGACTCAGGGTTTATTTGCCACCCTGATCATCGGAACCATCATACAGCAGATCGGTCTGCTTATAGGCGGCAGTATCGGTGATACCGTATATTTGATCGGAAAAGTCGCCGCTGCTCTCACCAGCGCCGGAATCGGTGTCGGTGTCGCAGTAAAATACGGAGAAAGCCCTCTGGTTACCGTATCTGCGGCAGTTGCAGCCACTGTCGGAGGCTACGCCAGCAAAATTCTGGCAGGAACCTTTCTGGTGGATGGAAATGTGATTTTATCAGGTCCCGGAGAACCGCTTGGCGCGTTTGTAGCTGCTTTTGCCGGCATCACCATTGGACATCTGGTAGCCGGCAAGACAAAAGTAGATATTATTGTGACCCCGGTTATTACAATTGGCTCCGGTGCAGCCATCGGACTTCTTGTAGGACCGCCGATCTCCAATTTGATGACAAGTCTCGGCAGCATCATAAACTGGGCAACCGAGCAAAGACCTTTCATCATGGGTATTGTCGTCTCTGTAATTATGGGTATGGTATTGACCCTCCCCATCAGCTCCGCTGCCCTTGGCATCATTTTAAATCTGTTCGGGCTCGCTGCCGGTGCTGCTACCATCGGATGCTGCTGCAACATGGTAGGTTTTGCCGTTGCCAGCTATCGTGAAAACAAATTTGGTGGTCTTTTAGCTCAGGGGCTTGGCACTTCCATGCTTCAGGTTCCGAACATCATGCGCCATCCTCTGATCTGGCTTCCGGTCATACTGTCAAGTGCAATACTCGGACCAGTGGCAACTATGCTGACAAATATGCAGAACAATGCAACCGGATCCGGTATGGGTTCTGCCGGTCTGGTTGGACAGATCACAACCTATCAGACTATGATTGCCTATGAAGATCCAACCATCGTTCTGATCAAAATCGTAATTATGCAGTTTGTTCTCCCGGCAATGATCACTTTGCTCTTCTCAGAGATGATGCGCAAAGCCGGCTGGATCCACGAAGGTGACATGGCACTGGATATCTGACCAAAAACAGAATAGGAAACGAACGCGGGCACTGCCTTTTGTGAAGAATTCTTTCTCTGCAAAAGCAGTGCCCGCATTTACGTTTTTTTCTGTGCCTTCACTCCAAAGAAGCATCCTCCTTCGGAACTGCAGATTCTTCCTCTGTCTCTGTGGACAGATGCGCGAAGACAACCGGTTCGATTGTCCGCTCCATCAGCAGCTGAAGCAGATCTTCTCCCTTATCCCTGAGAACTGAGAACAGCGTATTTCCGGTCATTGTATCAACCAGAGAATTTAAACCGTCCAGAATCAATTCTTTTCCCGGTGTCTCGTTCCATTCAAGCACAATCCGGCCTTCCAGAAAACGAATCAAAAGCCGACGGCGCGCGGCCTCCTCAAGAAAGGCAAAATCCAGTTTTAATACCAGATTTTGGTTCTCATCTCTGGCAAAGGTTCCTGTTGTTCCCACAAGGTACTCTTCTCCGTTCACATGCAGTCTGGAGGTTCTCGAATCCGTCAGGCCGATTTCAATCCTCTGTTCTTCTTCTCCTTCGGTGACAATCACAAAGAAACAGCCTTGTTCCAAGGAAAATGCCATGCGCCGGATTCCATTTGAGAAATTGTTGTGAAAGACCTGCAATACAAGAGGCAAAAGTCCCACATGCGTATCTTCCATCTCATAAATACGGCCATTCAGCTTTCCGGCATATTCTGCCGGAGAAATCCCGAAAGAACGTCTTATTCCACCACGATTTTTCCATCCGCCGCGCAGAATCACCGGTCCGTCTCTGTGGATCCCTTCCATTTTTCTGCATAGGGCTGTCAGTTTTCTGTATCCGTCCGGATTTTCTTTTCTGCTTTCTTCCGGTTTAAAATCCTTTCCAAAATACTTTCTCACCACATCAAGGAGTTCACAGCTTTGAAATAATTCACGGCTGCCTGCATTTGTCACAATCACCATATTGGTATCCGGATATCCCAGGACATTCTGTCCAAGCATCCCGTTAAATGCAAAGCTGCCCGGACGCTCTTCCAGCCACACCTGATATCCATATCCGTAGCTTCCCATGCGCTCCGGAGGATCCGAATGACGAACAGTTGACATGGTAATCCACTCTTCTGGCAGCACCTGTTTTCCCT
>JAQYOA010000094.1 GCA_028727605.1 Lachnospiraceae bacterium | reverse complement strand
CATATTTGTAACAATATCAATCAGCTGATCCGTCCCAAGATGCGGTTTCTGATCAAAAAGAATCTCTTTTGGCGCACCGCATTCCACAAAAATACGGAGAACCTCCCGGTTCCGGCCGAAGGTATCTTTCACGGTTGTGTTTAGTTTTCCATCCGAGAAGGTTCCTGCTCCGCCTTCTCCAAACTGTACATTCGAATCCGGATCAAGGATTCCCGTCTTCCAGAATTTTTCAACAGAAGCTTTTCTCTTTACAGCCTCTTCCCCTCTCTCCAGGACAATCGGGCAGTAACCGTTTTTCGCCAGCATATACGCGCAGAACAGTCCGGCGGGACCGCTTCCGATAATCACAGGACGATTTTTCATTTTCTCACTGCCCGGCGACGGAAACAGGTACTCCTTCTTTTCTGATCGTGTAATCTGATTCTTTTGTCCGCGGCCAAGAACGGACTTCTCATCTTTCACCTGCACGTCAATCTGATATACATATTTGAGTTCTGATTTTTTTCTCGCATCAATCGAACGTCGGATGATCTCATAACTGCGCAATTCAGAAGACTTTATTTTTAACAGCCGGAGAATTTTCTGCTCCAGCTCCTTATCTGTATGGGATACAGGCAGCTTTAACTGTTGTATACGAATCATTGCTCTCTCTCCTTTGCTGATGCCATTCCGGTGACTGCTCCGCTGGACCACGCCCACTGCAGATTATATCCTCCGCAGGCACCATCAACATCCAGCGCTTCTCCGGCAAAGAAAAGTCCCGGGTATTTCTGGGATTCCAGATCCTTTGTTAGCTGACAGAGACGGATTCCGCCCTGACATACCTGTCCTCTCGCAAAATCGGACTGTCCGAGAACCTTCAGTCGATACTGCTTCATTACAGATGCAATCCGGGAAAATTCTTTCCCTTTCGAGAGGAAAATCGGAATCAGCTTTTCCGGAACAACACCGATCAGCAGCTCACTTTCCTTTTTGTACGGACAGACTTTTCTCCTCTGTTCCAGAAAAGCGACCAGTTCCTCTTCCGATCTCTCCGGCATAAAATCAAGAACCACTTCCACTTTTCTTTTTTCATTGACCGAACGTACAGCCAATCCGGAAATCTGAAATACAGGAATCCCGGAAATGCCATATTCCGTAAGCTGCAGCTCTCCTTTTTCAGAGGCAGCTTCTTTTCCGTCGATCAACAGCTTGACAGAGCCCAGAATGCGCACACCTGCCCAGGAAGAAAACCGTTCGCCGCTGCATTTCAAAGGACAGAGGGAAGGAAGAAACGGCACTGTCAAAAGCTTTAAATCTTTCGCAATTGTCTGAGCAAAATTTCCGGAGCCCGGCACTGCCGAGGCAGCACTTCCGCAGCACACAATCACACGATCCGCCGGATACTGCCAGGTCCCTGTTTTTACAAGATACCCCTGTCCATCGGGCAGAATCTCCTGTACCGTTTCTCTTGTCTTTATTTTCACCTTGCGGTATCCGGCTTCCAGAAGAAGCACATTCAGCACCGATTCCGCCTGCTCACTTGCAGGATAAATCCATCCGTTTCTTTCATGGATACAGATACCAAGCTGTTCAAAAAACGAGAGTGTATCGCCTAACGTAAATTGTTTGAGAACCGTCTGAGCAAGTTCAGAATCTGAAGTGCGGTAGCAATCCGGTTCTTGTCTCAGATTTGTCAGATTGCATCTTCCGTTTCCGGTAGCCAAAAGCTTTCTGCCAGGTTTTTCATTTTTTTCCAATACGGTGACGGCTGCTCCAAGACGTGCCGCACAGATAGCAGCCATCAAACCGGAAGCCCCTCCTCCGATTACCACAATGCGTAATGACATCGTACACCTATCCTTTTTGTTATGAGAGTGTTACTATTCCTGCCTCCAGAAGTTTCTGCAGACTCATGAGAATTCCAAGCTTTGCATGCTGCCAGGTAAGTCCCCCCTGGAAGTAAACCGCATAAGGAGGCTTAATCGGCCCGTCTGCCGAAAGTTCAATGGATGATCCCTGTACAAATGCACCTGCAGCCATAATGACAGGACTGTCATATCCCGGCATATCCCAGGGTTCCGGCGCAACAAAGCTGTCAACAGGAGCTGCCGCCTGGATTCCCTGACAGAACGCGATGACACCCTCCGGTGAACCAAATGTTACAGCCTGAATAATATCATGACGGCTCTCTTTTCCGTTGGGAACGACCGAAAATCCAAGACGCTCGTAAATATTCGCTGCAAAAATGGCCCCTT
Organism: Lachnospiraceae bacterium; assembly: GCA_028727605.1. Lineage (GTDB taxonomy): Bacteria > Bacillota > Clostridia > Lachnospirales > Lachnospiraceae > Fusicatenibacter. The sequence goes on along the minus strand of JAQYOA010000094.1, from coordinate 3,555 downwards.
TGAGTGCCCCAGCAGTTACCGTCGGAGCCAGGAAAAATCCCTGGTAGAAGGAGGAATTTACGCCAAGAGAAGCACCCACTTCTTTTCCAAGACCCGGAGACAGGAGTCGGTACGCAGCATTTTCCACATATTCCTTCTTTCCTGCAATATATCCGCCTGCCGGCGCAAGTCCGCCGCCCGGATTTTTGATCAGAGATCCAACCATGAGATCTGCTCCCACATCGGAAGGTTCTTTTGTTTCTACAAATTCACCGTAACAATTGTCGACCATACAGATGACGTCCGGTTTTATTCCCTTGATAAAGGAAATTAATTCTCCGATTCTGGTAACAGACAGAGTCGGGCGCGTCTGATATCCCTTTGAACGCTGAATGGTAACCAGTTTTGTGCGTTCATTTATCGCTTTTGCAATGCCTTCGTAATCAAAAGAACCGTCTTCTTTCAAATCCACCTGACGGTAAGTGACTCCATATTCTGCAAGAGAGCCGTTGGAAGGACGGATTCCGATCACTTCCTCCAGAGTGTCATAGGGTTTTCCGACCGGTGAGAGCAATTCATCCCCAGGACGAAGATTGCCGGACAGAGCAATGGCCAGAGCATGCGTTCCGCATGCGATCTGAGGCCGCACCAGCGCATCCTCCGTACCAAAAGCAGTGGCATAAACCCGCTCCAGTGTATCACGTCCCAGATCGTTATAGCCGTATCCGGTGGTGGAATACAAACATGCCTCACTTACTTTATTCACCTGCATTGCATGAATGACCTTCAGCTGATTATACTCTGCAACCTCGTCAATTCTTGCGAAGCGCTCTTTGAGTTCTTCTTCAATCTTCGTTCCAAATCCAAGAACTTCCTTGGAAATTCCAAGTTTTGCATACATAGAAGCATTTTCTGTCAACATTTTTTCGACTCCTCATTTCTTTTTTCCTGCCAGATACAAAGCATCCGCTGCAGAATCTTATCTTCATCATATTCAAACTCCGGCTTATTCAGCCAGATAACATCTTTTTCTCTCCGAAACCAGGTGAGCTGGCGTTTGGCAAAATGTCTGGTATCCCTTTTTATCACATAAACGGCTTCTTCCAATGTGCATTCGCCTTCAAGATAGGGAAAGAGTTCTTTATAACCCAGGCCCTGCATGGAAACCAGATCCCGCTCATATCCCATCTCCTTTAATTTTCGCACTTCCTCAACAAGTCCTTTGGAAATCATCTCATCCACTCTCTTATCAATGCGCTGATACAGCCTGCTTCGCTCATCGTTCAGTACAAAGTAAGCATACGTATAAGGAGGATCCTTTTCTCTCTGTTCCTCATTATGTTCCGAAATCGGCCGTCCGGTTTCCTCAAAATATTCCAGCGCGCGGATGACCCTTTTCACATTATGCACATGAATCAGAGCTGCCGATGCCGGATCCACTTTTTCCAGACGCTGATGCAGCCGCTCCGGACCGTCTTCTTTGGCCGCTTCCTGCTCCAGTAATTTTCGCAGCGGCAGTTCTCCGTGACTCTCTGAAAAATTCACTTCTTTCAGAAGCGCCTGGATATAAAAACCGGTACCGCCTACAATCACAGGAATCTGACCGTTTTTGTAAATTTCTTCCATTGCTTCGTGCGCCATCTCTTGAAAACGGGCCACATTGAATTCATCCTTCGGATCCAGAACATCCACGAGGTAATGAGGAACGCCCTGCATTTCCTCTTTTTGTATTTTTGCGGAACCAATGTCCATATACCGATAAACCTGCATGGAATCTGCCGAAATCACTGCACCGTTCACCGCTTTGGCAAGCGCAATGGAGAGTTTCGTTTTTCCCACTGCTGTGGGTCCTGTCAAAATTAATAATGGTTTTTTCAATCCACACACCTACACAATTCGTTTAAATTTTTTCTCCAAATCTTTTTTACTGAAAGAGATGATTGTCGGCCTGCCGTGAGGACAATGATACGGATCCTCCAGTTCCAGAAGTTCATCAATCATCTTTTCCACTTCTGCTCTGGATAGTTTTTGATTTCCCTTAACCGCCGCCTTACAGGACATGGACGCCAGTTTTTCCGTGAGTATTTCCGGCGGTTTATCGCCGAATTCTTCCAGATTATCCAGAATTTCCACAAAAAGATCTTCCGTAGCAATGCCGTACAGATTGTGCGGGACGGCACTGATCGCATATTCGTTTCCGCCAAATGCCGAGATTTCATACCCAAAAGAAGTAAAAAGCTCTTCGTGTCTTCTTAAAAGGTCACTCTCTTTTGCTGTTAAAGTCACAACCAGAGGAGGACTCACCATCTGGGAAAGGACTTCTTTTTCCCGATAGTTTTTCATCATCCGTTCAAAAAGGATCTTTTCATGTGCGGCATGCTGGTCGATAATATATAGATTTTCCTCATACTGCACCAGCCAATAAGTATCAAATACCTGTCCGATGACCGTATGCGATTTTTTTGCCTCTTTCGTAAGAAATTGCGCATCAAACAATTCCAGCTGAACCTCTGTATTTTTCCGGAACAGTGCTTCTTCCTCTTTTGTCAATGCAGCATCTTTTTGCTTTGTCTGTTCCCGATATGTTCCGCTCTCAGAAAAACTTTTTTTCTCTTTTTCCGGAAAAATCGGCATTCGTCCGGAAGGCGAAAGCGGATGAACCGGAAGCGAGGGCCGAACTGCCTGTTCCGTCTGTCTGCGCTTTTCTTCGAAAGGTTCCGGAATCTGCCGGATGGGCAGCGGTTTTTCTGTTTCTTTTTTGGGCTCTTCCAGGGTAACATGGACAATCTGTTCCTTTTGCAAAAGCGCATCGCGGATCATTTTTGTGATCTCGGAATAAATTTCTTCCTGACATGAGAATCGAAGCTCCATTTTCGTAGGGTGTACATTCACATCCACCGCAGTTCCGTCAATTTGAATATACAGAAGTGTAAACGGATATTTATGCTGCATCATGGATGTATGGTACCCGTCTTCAATCGCCTTCGCCAATAATTTACTTCTGACATAACGGTTATTTACATAGTAATTTTCAAAATTACGGTTGCCTCTTGATACTACCGGCTTTGCGATAAATCCATCCACGAAGAGAAGCGGACTCTCAAAATGAACTTCGATCAGTTCTTTTGCCACCTCTCTTCCGAAAATATGATAAACCAGTTCTTTCAGATTTCTGTTTCCGCTTGTATGAAGCTTTGTCTGAGCATTTACCATGTATTTAAAGGAAATGCCCGGATGAGACAATGCAAGCTGCTCCACCACCTGTGTTACCGCATTCGCCTCGGTCACTGCCGTTCGCAAAAACTTCTGTCTGGCCGGCGTATTATAAAACAGATTCCGCACGAGAAAGGTAGTTCCGTTCGGTGCGCCAACCTCCTCCATAGCCTTCTCAATTCCGCCTTCGATAACATAACGGGTACCGGTTAAAGACTCGGAAGTCTTTGTGATCATTTCCACCTGTGAGACCGCAGATATGCTGGATAATGCTTCTCCGCGAAATCCCAGAGATGCAATCTTCGACAATTCCTCCACAGTTCGAATCTTACTGGTGGCATGACGCAGAAAAGCAAGCGGAAC
>JAQYOA010000093.1 GCA_028727605.1 Lachnospiraceae bacterium | reverse complement strand
TGTGCCTCTTCCTCACGGGCAGGAGTGGGCTGATAATTATTGATGGAAGGATCCGATGTAATCCTGCACGGAATCACACGGATCTGATCATCCTCTGCCACAGCTCCGTTCGTCAATGTAAATGTCTGCTGAAAAATCATTGTATCTTTATCGGACGGATTTTTATTTCCGCCGAAACAGAAATTGCCGAGACTGTAAACGATGTATTTTCCTTCATATTTCTCGATTCCCTGCAATACATGAGGATGGTGTCCCAACACCAGATCTGCACCCGCATCGATGGCTGCATGACCCAGTTCTTTTTGTATTTCATCCGGATAATTTTCTTTTTCCGTTCCCCAGTGGAAGCTTACAATGACCAGATCCGCGCCCTCATCTTTTAGCTGCTGCACCGCTGTTTCCATCTGCTCTCTGCACCCAATGCCTTCTGCCAGCTCATAAATTCCGGCAAGTCCGATCCTGACCCCGTTTGTCTCATATATTGCTGTTCTGTCATATCCGAAAGTTTTCACTCCTGCGCTTTCCACATTTGCAATCGTATCTTCATAACTCTCAATTCCATAATCTTTGCTGTGGTTATTCGCGAGGTTACAGGCCTCTACAGAACCTTCCGTAAGAATGTTCACATAGGAAGGATCTCCGCGAAACGCAAAGGTCTTATCCGCACGGCTTCCACCATCTGTAAGTGTTCCCTCCAGATTGACAATCGTCAGATCATCAGAGAAAAAAATATCTTTCACATTTTCCAGGAAATATCCCGGATTTCCCATCTGTTCATACTTTGCCGGGAGACTGGTGGAATAGTCAAAATTCTCATCGGTTCCCAGTGTACAATCCCCTGCCGCCGAAATTGTAACTGTAGCAGTAATTCCGCTGTCCCCGTTCGTTTCTGTTTCGTTTATTTCTGTTTCCAGATTTTCCGGAATCAGAACATCCTCTTTCTTTTCCTCCGGCATCTTCTGCACTGCATCCGACAGATTTTCAGCCGAACTCTCCTTTGTATCTCCGCTCATACTGTTCTCTGTCTGTGCCTGATTTTCCTTTTCTATCCTCTGAAGTTCTCCGAAAATCAAACAGATAAGCAAAATACAGACACCGCCCGCCGCTATTGCCGCCGCTGTCTTTTTTCCGCTTTTTCTTTTGTCCTTTTTTTCCCTTTTCTTGTCTTTTGTCATTTCTTTTTTCCTTTTTTTCGCTATAATAGTTTTGTAACATACAAAAAAACAGCAACTTTAGGAGGTTCAGAACCCTTATGAAACTGTCTGTGTTTTATGACCACATTCTGGAAGCCAACCGTCAAAGCAAAATTCCAACTGCTGACATTTCAAACCGCTGCCGCGAATGGGGAATTCAAGCCGTAGAATTGGATTACTCTTATCTCAAAGAGCATCACCTGACTCTGCTCCCGGAACTTTCCAATGCCGGTCTGCAGATCAGCTGTCTGTATGGCTTTTTTGATTTCGGAAGAAATAGTGATACCTCTTCCGCACAGGAGATGCTGCGCACAGCTGCTTCTCTTTCCGTCCGCAAAGTATTGATTATTCCAGGCTCTCTTGATCCCACAGAAGCAAACCTTCTCAATTCCCTTCGCAGTGACCGGGACGCCACCTGGCAGTTCATGGACCAAAGTCAGGCCATCCGTTCCATGAAGCTGGCATTAAGTGAATTGACAGCGCTTGGAAAAGAACTGTCCGTCACTGTAACTCTGGAGGATTTTGACGGTGATGTTCAGCCTTTTCACTGTAAGAATCAGCTTCTGTGGTTTATGAAAAACGTTCCCGATCTTCGCTACACTCTGGATATGGGCAATTTTGCTTTCTGTGACGAAGATGTCATGCTCTCTTTCGAAGCCCTTCAGGATTATATCGTACATGTACATTGCAAAGACCGGGCTTTCGATCCCTCCTCTTCCGGAATTTTCTGTCATGGGATGGGACCCTGCCAAGCCGGTGGCGGGTATCTCCCAATACGCCAGCTGATTGAACTTCTCAAACAACAAGGTTATGATGATTATCTGGCCATCGAGCATTTTGGTGCACCTTGCCAGCTTACCGCAATCCGGCAGTCTGCACATTATCTTCAAAGCTGCATCAACGGAGACCTTTAACTTACGCATTTCCCGCAAACAGGCCCGGCACAAATTCTATTCTGCCGGGTCTGTTCCATTTTTCTCCCGGTACTGAAAGCAAATTTCTTTTCACTCCAATATCAAAAAACACAACAAAAAAACCGAAATTCTTTTGTTCTTAAAGAATTTCGGTTTCCAATAACGTGCGTTAGAGGATTCGAACCCCCGACCTTTTGGTCCGTAGCCAAACGCTCTATCCAGCTGAGCTAAACGCACATCTGTGACTTTCAAACTTTCGTTTGTTCCGTCAACATCATGTATAATACACTATGTAAGAACAAAAGTCAACACCTTTTTTTATTTTTTTTTTGATTTTTTTGAAATATTGCAGAACAGATTACAGAGCAGCACTTACACAAGGCTCAAACTGCTGCTCCATAACCCTTCGATCTCCTCCTAGTCATCCTGCCGTCAGCGGCAGCAGAAGCTCTTTATGAAGAGCCATCTTGACCTGTTCGAAATCTCCCGTCTCCGGACACTGGATTCCCACTACAAGCCTCTGTTTTGGCAAAACGGTTGAGATTTGTCCGTAAGCTCCGTCCGCACGATACGAATCCGGATAGGGACTCATCCAGAACTGATAGCCATAGCCGCAGCGCCAGGGATCTTTCGTTGCTTCCTTGTCCGTGTCAATCTTTTTTGTGGACGCTTCGCGAACCCAGACGGAATCTAAAAGCTGCTCCCCCTTCCACTTTCCTCCGGAAAGATACAGCTGTCCCAGCTTCATCATCTCCTTCAGTGGAAGATAGAGACCTCCGCATCCTACCGGATGTCCCTGATAATCATTTTCCCAGATCGGCCATCCCTGGTCAAGAACAGAAAAAATACGTCTGTACAGATATTCTCCCAGATTCATCCCGACAGCCTGCTCCACCATACGGCCTGCCAGAATACTGTCCGCGGAAGAATATTCAAAACGGCTGCCTGGTTCTTCCACCACTTTTTGCGACATCATATAAGTTACATAATCACAGGCGCCCACACCGGCTCTTCGGTCTGCCCCCATTAAGTAAGGATGACCAAATCCGCTTGACATGGTAAGAAGATGCTTTAACCGGATCTTTTCAAGTCCTTCATCCGGATGATCCGGAACAGCTTCCGGGAAAGCATCGATCAGCCGGTCGTCAAGGTTGAGCATACCGTCCGAAACTGCAAGTCCAACCGCCGTTGCCATATAACTTTTTGTATGCGAATAAATATTGCGCGGCAAATCCGGTGTGAAACGATGTTCCAGAAGTACCTGCTTTTCATCCGCAACCGCAATTCCCTCAATCTTTAACTGCTGTTCCTCTGCATACGCAATAAAATTCGCAAAAATCTGCTCCAGCTTTCTCATTGTATTCCTCCTTTGTATCTCTCACACCAGATATCCCTTGCGCTTTAGTTCCTCTTCAATCAAATCAAGCGTACGTTCCGAATCTGCGGATACCGTATGAAAATGAAGGCCTGATGTAATATCCTTCAAAGGCTTAGAAGTTCCTTTGTAAATTCCCTCCATAAACTTCCCTACGCGCATTCTGGAACTGAGCGACAGGTCTGCGCGCAGTTCACCATACACCTCGTGATGTACAAACACATCCAGAACAGTGCCTCCAAAATCCACAATTGTATTCAGCTCATCCTGCATCTGCTCATCTGTATGATATACTTTAAAAACACGAACCGCTCTCTTTTGATCATGACAGAGATAACCTCTGTTCGTAGCAATCACATCATATCCTGCCGCACGAATCAGTGCAATATCCTGCACGATCACCTGACGGCTGACACCGCACTGGACGGCCAGAGCCGTGCCGGAGACCGGTTCCGTGCTGGCTGTGATTGTTCGGATAATTTCTTCTCTACGCTCTTTACCACTCATATACTTTTTCACCACAATCCCGGTTTCTATTCTATTTTCGCCTATCGGCTCTCTTTTTGGCTGCAGCCGCTCTCTTTGGAACAACCCGAACAGCCACCGCAGCCACAGTCGCAAAATTCACCTTTTTTCATTTTACGAATACAACGCCAAATCACATAAGCCGCGTACCCTGCAATTAAAATTCCAATCAGAATCGATGCAATCACAGACAGCACCTCCTCCATCTTTTTTGTATTGCCGTCAAGAATCATTTTTTCGCTTCCCGTTTATCTTATCACAAATAATATGTACTTCACAATACCGTACCCGGAAATTTTGTCAAGGGCCAAAACTTTGTGAAATTTTCGTCCAAATCGTATATTCCCACCATCAACTGAGAATCCTCTTCAATAAAAGTCCCGGCCGACAGCCGAAAAAGGCCAAATGTACTTATACGGACTGTAAAACAGATAACCAACATCTTTACTTGCAGGAGGCTTCTGACATGGCAATGAATAAAGTTGAAATCTGCGGGGTGAATACATCCAGGTTACCTATTCTCAGCAGCGAGGAAAAAGAAACTCTTCTTCTGGCTCTCAAAGCAGGTGACACAGCTGCCAGAGAACGCTATATAAAAGGCAATCTCCGGCTCGTCCTCAGTGTCATCAAACGTTTCTCCAACAGCAATGAAAATGCTGATGATCTCTTTCAAATCGGATGTATCGGTCTGATCAAAGCGATTGATAATTTTGATACTTCTCTGAATGTGAAATTTTCCACCTATGCCGTTCCCATGATCATCGGAGAAATCCGGCGCTATCTGCGGGACAACAATGCAATACGGGTCAGCCGTTCCCTGCGCGATACCGCTTACAAAGCAATCTATGCCAGGGAAACCTACACAAAAAAGCATCTAAAAGAACCCAGCATCGAAGAAATTGCAGCAGAAATCGGAATCGATAAGGAAGAAATCGTCTATGCGCTTGACGCAATCCAAAGTCCCATGAGTCTGTACGAACCCGTATATACCGAGGGCGGTGATACGCTTTATGTCATGGATCAGCTCAGCGACAAAAAGAACAAAGAAGAACACTGGGTTCAGAACCTGGCCCTCCAGGACGCGATGAACCGCCTGGGTGACCGGGAGCGCCACATTATTCAGCTTCGTTTTTATGAGGGAAAGACACAGATGGAAGTCGCTGAAGAGATCGGTATTTCTCAGGCTCAGGTAAGCCGTCTGGAAAAAGCCGCCCTGAAAAGTATGCGAAGCTATCTTACCTGACTTTTTTTCCGGTCTCTCCGATGCAAAACAGGGAAAGCTTCTTTCTATAAAACTACCGGAACTTCCCCTGCAATCTGCAGACTGTCCGGCTGCACCTCACATTCCCTGGCAATCACTTTTACACCCCTTAGATGAGCATATCTCAGCATCTCACCAAAAGCCGGATGTGTTTTGTCATTTGGTTCCAGATACCGTACTCCTGTCATTTGAATAACAAATACAAGGTATGCATCATATCCTTCCTCACGGGCACGAATCAATTCTTCCACATGCTTTACGCCCCGCAAAGTCGGAGCATCCGGGAAACGTGCTATTCCGTTTTCTTCCAGTGTCACGCCTTTTACTTCCAAAAAGGCGTGACGCTGATCGGAAGATGCATAGAGATCAAATCTGGAATTCCCGAAACGCACCTCTCTTTTTACTTCCACTTTTTCCCGGAAAAGACCGCCCTTGCTAAGCCACTCCGAAACAACTGCATTGGGTGCCTGGGAATCCATATTGATTAATTTCTCTCCCTTTTCCACCGCAATCAGATCGTAGGCGGTTTTTCTTCCAGGATGCTCCAGATGCTGAACATAGATCCTGGTTCCCGGTATCAGAAGTTCTCTGCAGCGCCCGGTATTTTTCACATGACAGGGAATCTCTTTTCCGGAATCTTTCAGACGAATCGTTGCAACAAACCGATTGGGACGGCTAAGAAAAACGGCTTCTTCTATATTTTCATATTTCATGCTTTTCCCCTTTCCTGTAATCCGAAGGACTTCTTCCTGTTTGTTTCCTGAATGCTTTTGAAAAATAAAACGGATCGGAAAAACCGCAGGAAATGGCAGTTCCTTTTACGGACATTCCCAAGGCTCCTTCTGATCCGGATAATAGTAAACGGTTGTATAAGGACATATAAGAAAGCTCTGCCCCGCATGAAGCTCCCATCATTTCTTTCCGCACTCCAGATAACCGCTTCCTCTGATCACATAATGAATAACATAACACGAGCGCATCCCTGGCCCCCAGCTATGCATATCTTCGCAATTCTGCCTCCCGTAATTTACCAGAAAAATGGTATCTTTTGAAAACTCCATCCGGTACTCCTCTCTCTTTCTCTGTCTCCTGTTCGAACGAAAAATACATGCTTTTGAAACTATTTTGCATGGATCTGAACTGATTTTCCATTCTATAATAGAGTACAATAAAACACAACGGAGGTCAATGATCTATGATAAAACTTACACCGCCGATGGGATGGAATTCCTGGAATACATTCAGTGAAAACATCAACAAAAACGAACAGAAAAGCGAGCAATTCAAAAAACAGGGATGTACTCTGTTTGTATAGAAAAAAGAACCGGAAAACCGTTTTTACGGCTTCTGGTTCTTTCTCTTTTCATTCACTGATTCTGAATGATTTCTTTTATTTTCCCAAGTCTTTCTTCGAACTGTTCGTAAAAGTCCCTGCCTTCATCATACGGTGTCACATAAAACGTCTGCAGCATAAGCATATTCATCTCTTTTGCATAATTCTCTGCCGACACCTGCGAACTCTTCCTCTGTATTTCCTTCAGAAAATAATGCCAGGTGCAGGTAAACTTTTCATATCGGTTCAAGTCCGGCGTATCCAGCCATTTTCGAATCTTGACTTTTGTCTTATGCTCCTTCGGGCATTCATGGATCTGCAGGATATACTGAAAACTCTCCTGTTCATAAAGCCTTCCGAGAGGAAACATCCGGCAAAATCCCGGTCTTGCCGGATGAATACTGCATCTCCCCTGTTCATTCAGAAAACTGCATTGGTTCTTTTTTTCATCCATTTTCAGATAGGGAAGAACCATTCCATCCACCACCCGAAGTCCGATTCTTTCCTGAAGAAGTTCCTCAAATGTCTGATGCAGCCATCCGGAAAGCCGGAAGATATCCATTGGATCAAGAACAATCGTATCCTCCATGCCTCTGCAGCATTTTGAACATCCCCTGCAGTCATCACATCCAAGTTTCGCCATATCATTCGAACTGTATCGTTTTCCGTCTGTTTCTTCCTGCAGGTTGATGTTTCTTTCCATAAGTTCTTATCTTCCTTCCTGTTCCGGCAGCAATTTATTTCTTGTAATCAAAATCCGGAATCTCATGCCATCTCTGACGGAAATAGTGTGCCGCCAGTTTCGGTTTGCGGTCTCTGGTGAAAATACCTTTCTTATTTCCCTGAATTCTCAGGAGACTCTGGCTTGTGGCAAAGTCAGCAAAATTCCATGCCTGTTCTCCTACTACGATATCATAGTCGTCAAACACTTTATGGTTCATTTTGTAATAATCCACCTGGAACTCCTCGGTATACATCACAGGTGCCGTATCGTGGAAGCCCATAACGGTGTCTGCACCATATTCTGTAAAGACTACTGGTTTTCCGACCTTTGTCCATCCATCCAGTTCTGCCCGGAGTGCTTTCTCCGGTCCGACAAGATCCGGTCCTCCGAAATACCATCCATAGTAACGGTTCAGACAGATTACATCGGAAAGTTTGGCTGAGCAATCCACTTCCGGTGCATTTCCCATCTGTACACTTACCAAAGTGCAGGGACGCTTCTGCGGATCCAGCTCTCTTGCCAGTGCAAACAGAGGAGCAAAATACTCATACGCACCCTCTGCACCGGAATCCGGCTCATTCGCAATACTCCACATAACAACACAGGCATGATTCTTATCACGTTTGATGAGATCACGAATTACTTCTTTGTGGTGCTCCTGGGTCTGTACACCATGTTCCTTATCAAATGTTCCGATTGTCTTTCCATGGAAATTCGCACCGCCGCCGAAGGTCAGATTGACACCGACTGCCGTTGTCTCGTCAATCACAACGATTCCTTCTTCATCGCAGAGACGCATCATCTCTTCACTGTACGGATAATGACTGGTACGGAAACTATTGGCTCCCTGCCATTTCATAATGGAAATGTCCTTCGTATTCATCGGAAGGTTCATTCCGCGGCCTGCCGGGAAAGTATCCTCGTGTTTTCCAAAGCCCTTAAAATAGAACGGACGATCATTGATCAGGAATTTTCCTCCTTCAACACGAACGGTACGAACACCATACGGCAGTGTGTAAACGTCCTCATTGAACGTCACTTTCACATCGTACAGATATGCATTCAGCGGCTGCCACAGGGTCACATCCGTAATCTTAAGCACACCCTTTGTTCCTGTGCTCTCTGCCACTTTATTTCCTTCTCGGTCAAATACTTCTACGGTGCACTCACCTTCACCCACGGTATCTACCGAATAAACCAGTTCCGCATCCTTTCCTGTCACGTTCGGTACCAGAGTGATATCCTCAATGTAATCTTTCGGTGTCGTATACAGACGTACCGGACGGTTGATTCCACAATAATTAAAGAAATCGAAGTTGGGATTATTCACCGGTTTATCGCTCTCTCCGGCACCCATGCCTCCCGTCATACCACCCATCATATTTGCTTTTCCGCCGACCGGAAGGGTTGTGTAATCAATAATATTGCTGACAGCGATCGTCAGAAGATTTTCACCGTCTTTGATTTTATCGGTAATTTCCACTTCAAAAGGAAGGAAACCGCACTCATGAGTGCAAATCAACTCACCGTTTAAATACACTCTCGCATGATGTGATACAGCGTCACAGCGCAGCATCAGTCTCTGGCTCTTCACAAAAGAAGGTACGGAAATATTTCTCTGATAAAATACCCATCCGTAATGATCACGATTCTCAATGCTCTCTGTCAAATCATTGTAAGAAGCCGGCACCGGCATATTAAGCGGTTTCTCCAGCGGTTTTTCATACCATTTTTCTTCAAATCCTTTTCCATCGTCAAATTTAAAATCCCACACTCCGGAAAGATCACTTAAAAATCTGGACGGTGTTAAAATTGGATATAACATCTGCATTCTCCTTTTCTTTTCGTTTTGAGTTATTTACGCAACTTCCAAGCAACTGCTGTATTTATCATACCCCAAAACGCCGGGAAGATGTCAGAACTATTTTGTTTAGAAAAGCACTATTTTTGTGATTATTTCAAAATTTATACTGTTTCATCCGGATTTAGAATCTCCGTGACATGCAGCACACCGTCCCGCACCTGAAAATGAATTTCCATACCCGCAAAACTCATACCATAATTCCTCCCGGGATCGTTCTGATAAGCGGGCCGCGGATCCTGAGAAAGCACCTTTTTCAGTGCTTCTCTTTTTTCCTTTGGAACCTTCTCCAGAAAAAGCGCCGGAATTTCCACATCCAGCGAGTATTCTTTCGTAAGTTCTGTAAAACCGCCGCATGCCTCCGGATGACTGTCCACGTACGGCAAATACGGCTTAATATCCAAAATCGGAGTTCCATCCATCAAATCTGCACCGGCTATGTGAAGTACCGGCCCCTTATCCGGATGGATTTCCACAGATTCCAGACGAACGCAGGAAAGGCCGATGGGATTCGGACGAAACGGAGACCGGGTGGCGAATACGCCCATTCTGGTATTGCCTCCAAGCCTTGGCGGTCTCACAGTCGGAGACCATTTTCCTCTCTCGTTCTCCGAAAATTCCCAGATCAGCCAGAGATGCGAATAACTTTCTATTCCTTTTACCGCATTTTCATCACGATAGTCCGGTTCGAAAACGACGGTACTTTTTAATTCCTCCACCAGAGAACTCTGCCTTGGAATTCCAAATTTTTCCAGAAAATCACTGTAAATTCTGGCAATCCTTCTGAGTTTAAGTTCTTCTGCCATTTTTCTCTTCTCCCAATTTATCTTTTTACCGACTCTCAATACTCATGACTTTGAAACTCTGATATCTAAACATTCTAACATCGGTAAACAAATGACACAAGAACCAAAATAAACTAATACACTCCCAGTTCTCTTAATCCTCTCAGGATTTCCGTTGTGCAGTTAATCATCTCCTCAACTTTTTTCTCCAGACGCCCGACATCTTCAAGATACATTCGTTTTCTCTGTACCTCATCGAAAGGATGCGCCGTCATCATCATGAATTTGCTGACTTTGGGCTGAAGCTGTGACGGAATATGTGTTTCATGCAGCTGCTCACGGAACCGTTTCAAATCCAGTCCCGCCGCCCTCATATAGGTGTTCATATTGCTCCCTGTCTGACGCATCACTGCACGTCCGGATCCGCTTGCAATCATGGAAGAAATCTTCTGGCTTTTTGCTGCATACAAGGTAACCTGCACATACAGAAGACTGGTTAAAGTTCTTTCTCCAAGAATTGCTGCATCTTTCATTTCTTTTTTAATTCTCTCGCTGCTCATACATTTCTCTCCTTCCAACTTGACTGCGGCAATCTCATGAGGTTTTTGGTAATAAAAAAAGACCCTTACCATGACAACTGCCACAATAAAAGTCTTGCTATCTCATTTGATACGGATGCCTCTCGACATCGGTTGGCGCTTTCAAACCCATCAGAAAGAATCAGAAACTCCCATGATTCTATGACGTTCAGCTACTCCCTTTTATTATTGTTAATAATATAACATACTTTTCATAAAAAATCAAGAAACACTTTATAATTCATTCGCATTTCTGCACTGTCAGCTATAAGTTCTCTTTCCGTCTTCTCTTTCGGATTTTCATACAGAAAAATAACACCACAGCGCCTGCAAGCAAAATCCGAACCGCTCCGGAATAAGTTTCAAAAACTCTCACCACATTTTCCCAGGATGCTCCAAGGAGAGCTCCAAGAGAAACCAGCAGAATATTCCAGACTGTACTGCCAAGGATAGTATAAAACAGAAAAACGGGCATCGGCGTCGCCGCCATTCCGGAGGGAATGGAAACAAGACTTCGAATAATCGGCACACAACGCCCGAACAGCACCGCTTTTTGTCCATGGCGTTCAAACCAGGCGGCCGTCTTCCATGCATCCTCTGAATGAAAACCCAGCAGATGCATTGTCCTGGTTTCCAGAAGCTTTGCCAGTTTCTCCGGCGTCAGACGGGTGCCGATCTTATACAGAATCAATGCTCCGATGAGCGATCCGCAGGTAGATGCAAAAACCACACCCGGAACATGAAGTTCCGTATAAGTAGTCAAAAATCCCCCGAAGGTAAGTATCACCTCCGAGGGTATCGGCGGAAATATATTTTCCACCGCTATCAGGAACAAAATCCCCAGATATCCATATTGGTTCATGATTGCCACAATCATTTCTTTCATGAGAGCACCCCTTTCGTCCGAAAGATCTGCTGCCCTTTTAACGCCCGGATTCGAATCCGTATGCCTTTTTCCATGCAGCTTTTCCGGTCTCTCTATCTATATGCCGAAAGGCTGTGCAATCAGAACCCTGTCAGGTCGCATTTCCCGCAAACTGTGTCATATACAGCTCGTAATACCGGCCTTTCTGTGCGAGCAGTTCCTCATGATTTCCGGTTTCAACGATTCTGCCCTGATCCATAACAACGATATAATCTGCATCCTGTATTGTAGACAAACGATGTGCAATGATGACACTGGTTCGATCTTTCATCAGATTTACCATTGCATCCTGAATTCTTTTCTCTGTTCTGGTATCTACACTGGATGTCGCCTCATCCAGGATCAGAATCTTCGGATCTGCCACAAACGCTCTTCCGATCGCAAGCAGCTGACGCTGACCCTGACTCAGGTTTTGACCTGCCTGTGTCAGAACTGTGTCATAACCCTCTTCCATATGCTGAATCATGCTGTGGCAGTTACTCATCTTTGCAGCTCTTTCCATCTCTTCATCGGTAGCATCCGCTCTTCCATATTTGAGATTGTTCCGCACTGTGTCTGAGAACAAGACGGTATCCTGAAGAACAATTGCCGTATTTTGCCGAAGGACTCCGCAGTCAATATCCTTGATATTTGTGCCGTCGATCAGAATCTCGCCGCTGTCAATATCATAAAAACGCATCAGAAGATTTACCACCGTTGTCTTTCCGCTTCCGGTTGCCCCTACCAACGCAACCTTATGACCTGCATAAACATCCAGATCAAAATCATATAGTACCTGTTTCCCCGGTATATAGGAGAAATCCACATGACGGAAAGAAATGACTCCTTTGGTGTCTTCCATCTTGTGTGTTCCGCTCTTATCCTCGACTTCTTCATCCATTACCGCAAACACGCGCTCAGCACCTGCAACGGCGGTCTGGATCTGTCCATAGAGCTGAGCAATCTCATTGATCGGCCGCCCAAACTGCTTTGCATAGACAATAAAAGCAGAGATGATACCCACGGAGATCTGACCGTGAATTGCAAAATATCCGCCAAATGCAGCGATAATTACAAAACCGATATTATTGATCACATTCATTACAGGACCCATGGAACCGCCGAAAATCTCCGCAATGATTCCAACCCTGGTCAGTTCATCAGAAGTCTTTTCAAATTCCTCGATTACCTGATCCTGATGGGTATAGGCCACCACTGTTTTGTAACCGGTAACCATCTCCTCAACCGTACCGTTCAGCTGTCCCAAAAGGAGCTGACGGGAACGGAAAAAGGAACGCATCTTTGCCGAAAGGTATTTTGTTGCCAAAACGGTAAAAATGACTGTCACGCAGGAGAGGATCGCCAGCTTCCAGCAGAGATAGACCATCATCGCCACCGTACCGATCACAGTAAGCACACCGCTTACCAGTGAGCCAATGGACTGTGCTACGGTATTGGAAATATTCTCAACATCGTTGGTCATCCGGCTCATGATATCTCCATGAGGATGATTATCCAGGTATCTCACGGGAAGATTCACAATCTTTTCAAAAAGGTCTTCCCTCATTTTTTTCACAATCCGCTGACTTAAGCGGGCACTTACAAGACCCTGCAGCAAAGTACAAACACCCTGTATTCCATAGAGAATCAGCATAGCCCCTAAAATACGCGGCAGCATGGAAAACTCTCCGACGGCAATCCGGTCAATGGCATTGCTCTGGAATTTCGGCGCATAGACAGAACAAATTACCAGGACAACAACCACGCCAAGGAGCAGGCAAACCATGTTTTTCTCTTCCTGAAAGTAACGAATCAGACGCATCAGGGTCTTTTTTCCTTCTATCGGTTTTTCTTTTTCCATCATCCGATTCGGACCTCTCTGTCCCGGTACGCGCATCTCCACTTTCGGAGGTGTATAGGGTACAGTGTCTTTTTCTTTCTGATTCTGACTGTTCATATTACGCCTCCTCCTTTTTGTTCACTTCCAACGGGTTTCCCTTCAGCTGAGACTGATAAATATCACGATAAATCTCGCAATGCTCCATCAGATAAGCATGAGGACCGCAATCAACGATCTGACCATTCTCAATTACGGCAATCCGATTTGCGTCCTTCACCGATGCAATTCTCTGTGCAATGATAATTCTGGTCGTCCCCGGATATTCCTGCTTCAATGCCTCATAGAGTTTTGCCTCCGTTTTCAGATCCAGTGCACTGGTGGAATCATCCATAATCAGGATTTCCGCATTTTTCAGCAGTGCCCTTGCAATGGAAAGCCTCTGCTTCTGGCCTCCGGACAGGCTCATTCCTTTTTCAGCCACCATGGTATCATAGCCATCCTTCTGGTGAAGAATAAATTCTTCTGCCTGAGCGGCACCAGCCGCACGGCAAATCTCCTCATCCGACGCCTCCGGATTTCCCCATCTTAAATTTCCCCGAATGGTATCGCTGTACAATTCACTTTTCTGAAGCGTAATGGCAACCTTATCCCGAAGGTCTTTCTGCTTGTAATCCCTTACATCTACATCATCCACCAGAACCTGTCCTTCCGTGACATCATAAAACCGCGGAATCAAGTGCACCAGGCTGGACTTACCGCTTCCTGTAGCTCCGAGAATGCCAAGGGTTTCTCCCGGTTCAATAGTCAGATTGATCCCCCTTAACACAGATTCCCCATTGCTTTTCGGATAAGAGAAAGAAACATTCTTGAATTCGACTTTTCCTCTGATCTTTGTCTTTGCGCCGTCTCCATCTGCAATTGCCGGTTTACACTCGAGTACTTCTTCCAATCTTCGGTAGGATGCCATACCTCTGGAAATATTCTGGAAAATCATCGCAAACATCATCACGCTGTTCAGAATCTGTGACAGATAAGTGATCGCCGCCATAATATTTCCCGGTGTCACGCTTCCTTCCTGTACATGGATGGCTCCCACATAAATAACTGCAACCGCCGTTATATTCAGCACAATATTCATGATCGGAGACATAAAAGAAATCAGCGTCAAAATATGTAACTGGGTATCCACCAGATCTTTATTTGCCTTTCCGAACCGCTCCTCCTCATATTCTTCCCGAACATATGCTTTTACTACTCTGACACCGGCTATATTTTCCTGCATGACACTGTTTACATGATCCAGTTTTTGCTGAAGGACAGAAAACAGTGGATTCACCTTTGACAGGAAAAAGACCACGCAGATCAAAACGATCGGAAACGCGCAGGCAACAACCGCTCCAAAGCTCAGATCCAGTGTCGCCATGCAGAAAATTCCTCCTGCAAAAAACATCATATTTCTGACAAAGCCGCGAATACACTGCATGACCATATTTTGAATCTGTGTAATATCGTTGGTTACACGGGTAACCAGGGAACCGGTCGTAAATTGATCTGTCTGCTGAAAGGATAACTCCATTGTCCGACGGAAAACATCCTTTCGCATATCATTTCCCAGATTCTGGCTGCTCAGATTGGAAAATACACCTGCCATAACTCCGCAGAAGCCTCCAAATGCAACCACCAGAATCATTTGAATTCCTGTATGGATCACAATGGACAAATCGGATACGCCATTATTCCCGATGCCAAGAACACCCACATCTACAATGGTACTCATCATCTTTGGCTGAACCAGATCCATCAACACCTCGAAGATCATAAACAGAGGAGCCAGAATCGTATACAACCAATATTTTTTCAGATACTTTTTCATTGCTTGCCCTCCTTATGATCACATTTCTTCTCTTGCTCCGCATCTTCTCGTTTCTCCCCGCAGCAATGCGAGCGATGCCCCCGAACCAGTTCCGGGTCAAACTGTTTCTCCCAGCCTTCCAGGAGCTTCTCCAGCAACTGACACATGGTCTGCTGTTCCTCGCCGCTTAGGGAAAGAAACAAAATCTGTTCCTGTCTTTTTATCGCCTGGTTCGCTTTTTCCAATTCCGAACAGCCTTTCTCCGTAATGGAGATGCAGATTTTTCTTCTGTCTTCTTTGCTGCGTGTTCTGTAAACCAGACCGTTTTCCTCCATTTTTCCGATAATTTCGCTTAAGGATCCTGCCCGAATCCCCAGTTTTTCCATAAGTTCCTGCTGCAGCATCTTTTTCTGCTTCTTTTCCGAATCCCATAAGACCATCAGAATTCGCCGCTGGCCAAACTTCTCACCCCGACGGTGATACAAAAAATGGCCGCAGCGCTCCAGCAGATGCTGCAATTCCGGGTTTTCTCCGCAATCTGCGCTTTGTTCTGTCTCATTTCCTTGTGCTGCTTCCCTTTTCATGTCACTTCACACCCTTTCGCAAATAATTAGGTACCTTACTAACACTTCGATTATAGATCTCCCTCAAAGCAATGTCAAGGCACCTTAGCATTTTTCTTTATTTTTTCTTTCCTTTTTTTCCTCCATCTTCAGAAACTCTTCAGAAAAGCTTTATTCTGTGTACACACATTGGTCATATTTTTCCTGTAAGATAAAACCATACAAAAAAGAGGGGCGGCAATGCAATCACTCCCGAAAGCCGTCCCCATAGTAAACCTTACTACTATATATAGATTTCTTTTTCATTTCGCCGGGGCCTCCAAACAGGTCCCGGCCTCTCTCCGTCTTTTTCTCAATCACGGATCATTCAATGGCATGGTCAATCCTGATTTTCTGACCGCTCCATACTTTTTTTCCACTCCACTCCTCATCCGGACTGCTCCAAAAAGAGTCTTCCTCGGAAAGACCAAGAGGAAGAAATACCGCAGTACACAGATACAGACTTCCGATATTGATATACCCCTCCGCAAGTTCCGGCTGATAACCGGCAACACCGGGGCGCAGCCATCCGTTTTCATCGAACATATCCGGAAATGCCATCGTTCTTTGAATTACCGCTGTCAGTGCGCAGCGCACACCTGCGGGAGATAACTCCTCCGGCAGACGGTGCTGCAGTGCTGCCTGAGAAAGCATCTGAAATGCTCCAAAACGATAGCAAATCGATCTGCCAACTACCGGATAGGAACCCTCCGGCCCGATCAGACGCTCCAGTATTCCTGCATAACGGGAAGCCCGCTCTGTCACACGTTCCCTTTTCTCTGCAGCTTCCGGAATCTCATCCGCAAAATAATCACAGAGATCGACGTACATCGGCTGTATCACAAAGCTGTTGTAATAATCAAAGTGAAACCATTTGCCGTCTCCATACATTCCGTCACCAACGTACCACTCCTCAAATACTCTCAGTGCATACACGACACGCATGGGATCATAAGCTTCTCCCAGCACGGAAAGCCCTGCTTCCACCATTGCAGAAAAGAAAAGCCAATTTGTATTGCATGCCGTGATGGTTCTCGTGCGTTTCAGAGCTTCGATCAGGTTCTTTTTGACTCTTTCCGGAAGTTTTCCTGCCAGATGTTCAGGGGCTCTGATCAGTGCATGTGACAGAAATGCCGCATCCACCAGCGGCTGTCCTCCCTGATCAAACACCACGAAATCCCTGCTTTTTGGATCCGTTGCCTTATCAATCGCTTCAACCGCAAGCTGTCTCATCTTTTCCTGTATCTGCTTTTCCTCCACCGGTACTTTTTCCAGTTCAAGAAACGGAGACACTCCAAGAAGGGTCCTTCCCAATGCCTCCAGCGGAGCATACAAGGCACGGTCCCCATGGAATTCCAGCGGCATGCGTTCTTTTAATTGTTCCTTTGAGAGTGCCTCCAATACCGGCAACGCTATTTTCTGCATCGCATTCTGCCATATTGTTCTTGTTTTTTCCATCCTCCAACCTCCATCTGCTAATATCCTGCTGATCCTATGATACATTCTTCACATCGGTTTTCCAATAGCAAATCCTGCAGAAAAACTGTCGTTTTCTCCGTCGAATTTCCTGCCGGTAAAATAATTTTCCCCTTTTCGCGACAGAAGTTTTATAGTAGAATAGAATTGTTCGTAAAAGCAGCGATTGCGTGCTCTACGGACACTGATGTCAAAAATAAGGGAGAAAAATACCATGAAAATCGGTTTCGACAACGAAAAGTACCTTCGGATGCAGTCTGAACATATCCGTGAGCGAATCAGTCAGTTTGACAACAAGCTTTATCTGGAATTTGGCGGAAAACTTTTTGATGATTTTCACGCTTCAAGAGTTTTGCCCGGTTTTGCCCCCGATTCCAAGCTGCGGATGCTGATGCAGCTTGCCGATCAGGCAGAAATTGTCATGGCAATCAGTGCTGCAGATATTGAAAAGAATAAAGTACGCGGAGATCTCGGCATTACCTATGACAGTGATGTACTTCGCCTGATCGATGAATTCCGCGGCAAAGGCCTTTATGTGGGCAGCGTTGTAATTACGCAGTATTCCGGTCAGCACAGCGCAGACAATTTCAAACGGCGCCTGGAAAACCTGGGAATCAAGGTTTATATCCATTACACAATTCCCGGCTATCCGCGCAATGTTCCGCTGATCGTCAGCGATGAGGGCTATGGAAGAAATGAATACATTGAAACCACCAGACCGCTGGTGATTGTAACTGCACCGGGACCGGGCAGCGGAAAAATGGCGACCTGTCTCTCCCAGCTGTATCACGAGCACAAACGCGGTATCAATGCCGGTTATGCCAAATATGAAACCTTCCCTATCTGGAACCTTCCTCTGAAGCACCCGGTCAATCTGGCATATGAAGCAGCTACCGCGGATTTAAATGATATCAACATGATTGATCCTTTCCATCTGGAAGCATACGGTATCACCACCGTCAATTACAACCGCGATGTAGAAATCTTTCCCGTGCTGAATGCGATCTTTCAGCAAATTTTCGGAGAAAGTCCCTACAAATCGCCTACGGACATGGGAGTCAACATGGCCGGAAACTGCATCATCGATGATGACATCTGCAGAGAAGCTTCCCGCCAGGAGATTATCCGGCGTTATTATCAGGCTGTCGACGGGATTGCAGACGGTACCCGGCAGGAAGAAGAGGCTTTCAAGATTGAACTGCTTATGAAACAGGAAAAAATTACCGTTTCGAACCGAAGCACTGTTTCTCCGGCTCTTGTCCGTTCAGAAGCCACGAAAGCTCCTGCTGCCGCAATGGAACTTCCAAACGGGAAAATCATTACCGGAAAGACCGGCGATCTGCTTGGTCCCAGCGCCGCTCTTCTTCTGAATGCGCTGAAAGAGCTTGCGGGAATTGATCATAAGACACATATCATTTCCCCGAAAGCAATCGAACCGATTTCGACACTGAAGACAAAGTATCTCGGAAGTAAAAATCCGCGTCTTCATACCGACGAAGTGTTGATTGCACTCTCCACCACCGCTGCTGAAAGCGAAGATGCACGCCGCGCCCTTTCCTGTCTTTCTCTTCTGAAAGGCTGTCAGGTACATTCCAGCGTCATGCTCACGGAAGTGGACAAAAAAATGTTCCAGAAACTGGGCTGCGATGTTACCTGTGAACCGAAATTCGAATAATCCAAATAAAAAAAGTACGGTCTGAAGTGATTCACTCCAGACCGTACTTTTTTCTATTATTTTTCATTCTCAGCAGGCACAGATACGGATTTCCTTATCCATTCAGAACATCAGATTTCCATTTTCATCGGCCTGCATCGGAATGATCTGCATCAAATCTATGATCGTCATCATAAACGGAATCAATGTCCAGAAAAATACCAGATACAAAGCTCCTACATAATAATGCTTCGCATAGAACCGATGACCTCCCATCCATCCGGTCAGTACTGCAAGATAAATATATTTTTTCTTATTTATCTGATGTTTCGGTCTCTCCCCTCTCTTTTTCTGCCATCGATAAATGACACCCCAAAAGCCGTAGGTCTTCGCTTCCATGCCGGCATCTTCCATGGCATCCTGCAGTTCAAAATCAGCCTTTGCGAGCTTTGACACGCGGTCGCTGATTTCTCTGTCTTCCTGGGGATTTTGATTCTTTTGCTTATCTTTCTTCATCTGTCACTAATTCCAGCCTTCCGTCATAAATTAAACTTTTGCATTTCAGCCTTTCATAGCCTCTGCTTTGATTTCAGCGATGCGATCCTGAATCTCTTCCATCTTTTCTTTGGTCAGCGGATAGAACTTCATAGCAACAATGTTCAGAAGCCAGCCAACTACCGGTGCTCCAAGGAAGCAAGCCATGGTTACCCAGAAAATAGAACTGCTGTATGGTGTGGTCGGAGTAGGAAGAACGTCTTTGAATCCGATCAGAGCAAACATCAAAGCTACAAATGTACTTGCAAGAGAGCTGATTACCTTATCTACAAAGCTGAACAGGGTTCCCATAAGACCCGGCACGTATTTACCGGAACGATATACCTCATAGTCTGCGCAGTCTGCTGTCATCGGGATAACAATAGAACTTGCAATGCTGCTGAATCCTTTCAGTAAGCAGTAGATCAAGATAAAGAGCACACCAAACATACTCCAGTTGGATGCATGGAACAGACCGCCCCAGGTAGAGATTTTGGTCAGACTGAAGGTCGGATATTTCATGCTGGTCGGATTGCCAAGTACAAACAGTGCAAGCATCAGTGCAGCGGAAGCCAGTGCTCCAACGGTTCCGACTACCAGAGCTTTTTTCTGTCCCAGTCTGCGGGCAATATTGTTCATACCAAGCAGAGTCAGAACGAGAACAGGAATTGCAGAAATAGCGGAAAGTGATCCATAATATGCGTATTCACCGCAGATAACGCCAAAGAGACAGATCATTACAGTACTGTTGCTCATCATGGAGAGAGACAGTTTATCGGAGGATGCTGCAACAACGAGCATCTGGATACCACGGTTATGAGCAAGCACGTCCACATAATCTCTGAAGGTAATCTTCTGAACTTTACCGGTTCCGAAGTATTCCTGTCTGTCTTTTCTCCACAGACCGATAATCGCACAAATTGCACATACAACTGCAATGCCGCCGATTACCAGCTGGAAATACTGGAAGAACTCCGGATTATAGAATGCACTTAAGGAACGGGTGCCGTCCTCGGCAGTCTCAACCAGTTTGGCCAGAGAAGCATTCTGAGCAACCAGGGCATCAATCTTTGCTCCGTCGGTAATATTAAACTTCGGAAGCAGGGTACCGGTCACATATACCGGAATGATTACGCTCATGGCGAGCAGGTTGTAGGTAGAGTCAAACATTGCAAAGATCGGTCTCTGTTTCGGATCGTTGGTCAGACAGGTCTGTGCAGATTTTGTAACAACACACTGGAAAGTATATCCAATGATGTAAATCATATACATGATAATGAAAACCGGGAAGCGGATTCCCTGCGGAGTTTTCGGAAGAATATTGAACATCAGCCATGTCATAACAAACAAAATCACATTTCCTATGACAATAAACGGACGGTTCTTACCGAACTTTGTATTTGTTTTGTCTACAATCATTCCAACAAACGGGTCTGTCACACCATCCCAGACACGCATGATCGTTACGATAGAACCTGCAAGTACTACACCGACTCCGACAATACCTACTAAGAAGTAAGAAATATAACCTACCAGAACCATGTACAGGTTGGTAGAAGTGTTATTCAGTGCGTACAATCCGATTTCCCATATATGTGCGCGGTGAACGCCCTTGGGATCATTTGTTGTTTTTCCCATAAAATTTTTCTCCTAATTCTATATTTTTGCATATAGTAAATACTTTTGTATTACAGCTCGAACCAGTCACCATATCCCAGTTTAATCAGGTTGTCACGGCTGATGCGGAGGCTCTCAAACGGATCTCTTCCGTAAGTATCATCCTGCTCAATCAGGAAATACTCACTTCCGCCTGCAAGGCCTGCTTCGATGCATTCCTTAATCGGAAGGCTGCCCTCTCCAACTTCCGCAAACTCTACGATATTGCTGAAGGACTGCATAAATGCTTTCGGATCAAACGGTCCTTCCGGCAGTTTGATCTGACCGATTCTGTAATCTTTCAGGTGCAGCAGACGGATACGTCCGGCATACTTTTTCACGAATTCCACAGGATTTTCTCCGCCCCTCTGGATCCAGTGAATATCCAGCTCAAAGCCCATATGTTTGGTAGTATCCTTGATAATATCCAGCAGATACTGACCGTCATATTTGGTAAATTCCACATGATGATTGTGATAATACAAATCAATTCCATGCTCTTTGAGCTTTTCTGCCATCTCATCTGCACGCTTTACAAAATCAATGGCTTTCTCACGGCTTCCCATACAGGTCATTGGCAGCATACCGATTCTGAGCATATCACAGTCAAGTGCTTTGCAGTCTGCTACAATCTTGTCAAAATCGCTTACCAGATATTCGCCTGCCATTCCCGGCATCATAGGCTCCAGCGCTGCACTGCAGGCTGCAATCTTAATTCCGAACTCATCGCAGGCTTTTTTCATTCCTTCCACATTCTCAGGAGTCATGGCAACCTGGCTCACTTCCACACAGTGATATCCCAGCTCTGCACATGCCTTTAACGTACCATACGCTCCAAGCTCATTAATTTTGCCTTTAATCGTACTCATCTGAATGCCGATTAATCCTTTTTCCATAATGCTTCTCCTTTTTTCTGTCTGAATCGTTCACGTTTCCCCAATACATTATATTTTCCGCAGCCAAAAGCGGATGATGAAAAATCCCTTTCCAAAAAGCTTTTTTCTCCGCCGCAAACAACACCCCCATGCCGCCCGCGGCGGAGTTCCTTTCCGTCATCTCTTAACGGGTCGGAAACTTGCCTTCTGCTGCAATTCTCTTATTCAGTTCTGCCAGATACAATTCCTCGTCTACCGGATTGTCCACTTCCTTGCCAAGCCAGGAAGAAAGAAGAGTTGCATTTGCCAGATTAACTCCGTTGATACCGTCGGAACCCGGTGCAAGAAGCGGTGTTCCCTCGATGATATGGCATGCAAAATTCTCCATAACAGTGGTGTGCTGTACACCCCATCCATCTGTATTCTCGAAGGTCTCTACTGTGAACATGCCATCTGCGCCTGCTGCATTTCCGCTAGTCAGACGTGCCACATCCATCATACTCATGGTTGCGTTCATCTCATTCTCGTCTTTTTTCAGACGGGTAACGGTTGCTGTCTTGCTTCCGTCCACAACAATCTTACCGCCGTCCAGATCGATTTCCAGACGGTCCGTACCAATCGGATCATGAGTACAGGTAATAAAGCTGCCGGTAGCTCCGTTCGGATACTCTGTAACAATTGTAACATCATTTTCTACAATGATATCTCTATGGCATCCGTACATACATTTTGCGTATACTTTACTCGGAACGCCGCAGATCCACTGCCACAGATCCAGCTGATGAGGAGCCTGGTTTACCAGGACGCCGCCGCCTTCACCGCCCCAGGTTGCACGCCATGCACTCTGCTGATAATAGCTGTCCGGACGCCACCAGGAATTGATAATCCAGTTGGAACGACGAATCTGACCCATCTCACCGGATGCTACAATTTCTTTTACCTTCTGATACAGCTTGTTGGTACGCTGATTAAACATAATACCAAAAGCAACATCCGGATGAGCTGCCGCACACTCATTCATCTCACGTACAGCCTTCGCATAAACGCCGGCCGGTTTTTCCACCAGGACATTCATACCATGCTCCAGGCAGTAAATTGCGATTTCCGGATGAAGGTAATGCGGAACTGTGGTGATTACTGCATCCACATCTCCGGATGCCACCATTTCTTTCCAGTCCTTGTAGAATGGAATCTCCGGATACTTCTCTTTACACATTGCTTCCTTTGCCGGATCGATATCACACAATGCACCAAGTGCACAATGCGGCGGACACTCAGGTGCCGGCATTCCCGGAAAACCTGCCTTGCCGGTCAGAAATCCGGCATATGCACCTCCCTGTGCACCAATACCGATCAAGCCATAACGAACCTTCTCCATTGTAAAATCTCCCTTCTTTTTCTATCCGATGCACTTACACGAAAAACCGCTTTTTTCGCGTGTTATGCTCAGATTTCATTCAGAATGCCGCACAGTGCATGATACTGCATAGCATATCCTTCTGCGCCGTTTTTCGCTTTATTCTCTTTGATAATGTTCTCCGCTGCCGTTGTCTCGAGAGATGCGAGCGAATCAAACAGAACCAGATGCGGCTCCAACGTCAGGAATCCTTCGTATCCTTCCTCATTGATTGCCTTTGTGAGCAATTCTTTGATGTTTCCTTCTCCGGTACCGCATACAACGTTCTCATTATCGGTAGATACCGCATCCTTGATATGAATGTATGCGATGTACGGTTTCAGAAGCTCCCAGCACTCTTTCGTATCCTCTTTGCACTGTACGAAATTTGCAAAGTCAAATGCAGCTCTTAAGTGTTCATCCGGAAGTGCCTCAAACAGGGTCTTGCATCTTCTTCCGATATCACCGTAAATATCCTTTTCATTTTCATGAATCAGGACCACATCTGCTTCCTTTGCAATGTCCAGAAACTGCTGCATCTTGCTGATCACGATGTCTTTATAGTCATCGGGATCCTTGCCCTCCGGAATGAAAAAACTGAATACACGGATGTATCTGCAGTCAAGAAGTTTACAGATTTTACAAATTTCTGTCAGCTGCTGTTTCTGCTTCTCAAAGCCTTCTTCATCTTCCACTCCCACTTTTCCGATGGGTGACCCGATGGAGGATACCTTAACCTGATATTTCTCAAGCTTGGGCAGAAGCTGCTGTTCTACTTCTTCCACAGTATAATCCGCGATTCCATTTCCATCCGCTGAGCGCAGAGATATGTAATGCATGGACAAAGCGGTTACCGTCTCCAGCTGCT
>JAQYOA010000092.1 GCA_028727605.1 Lachnospiraceae bacterium | reverse complement strand
ACGCGGCCGGGGGTTCTCGGAAGGTCAGGCGCAGAGAATCGCCATTGCCCGCGCGATTCTGCGGGATGCGCCGGTTCTTCTTCTGGATGAGGCGACGTCTGCGCTGGATGTGACCACGGAGCGCCAGGTGCTTCGCAATATCATACAGCAGCGTCCGAATAAAACCTGTATTGTTACCACGCACCGCCCCAGTGTACTGAATATGTGTCAGCGGGTTTACCGTGTGATGGAGACGCATGTGACGGAGCTGGATGAGGAGGAATCCAGCCGTATGGCGATGGATTTCTGATCGCGGAAGAGGCGGATTTGTGAAAAGAAAAAAGAAAGATAAAAGAGAGAGAAGAGAGGGGTACAAGGACAGACTATGAAAATGCTGGATACACAGGGATATATCGGTACCCTTCGGGAACTGACAGAAGAGGGAAGAGAAGTTTCTCTGATTATCAGCGGAAGCAGCATGGCGCCGTTTCTGATTCATCAGCGGGACCGGATCCTGTTTCGGAAGCCGGATCGGGAACTGAAAAAAGGCGACATGGTGTTTTATCAGCGGGATAACGGACAGTTTGTCATGCACAGGATCCGCCGTGTGCGCCCGGAAGGGTATGACATCATCGGGGATGCCCAGATTGTGACGGAGAGATCCGTGCGAAGAGATCAGATTTTTGGTCTGGTAACAAGAGTGGAGAGAAAGGGAAAATGGATCAGTCCCGGGGATTTCTGGTGGGAGTTTTTTGCTCATGTATGGCTGCATCTGATTCCGATGCGAAGGCCTCTGATCCGTCTGTATGGAGTGTTTGCGCAAAAACGGAGGAAGCCGGAAGCGAAAGGATGAAATAAAAATGCGGGATGAAAAACGGAACGGTCAGAAGAAAAGGCAAAGTGCCGGCGGCAGTGCGGGGAAGAAGAGAATGATGCTGCTTTCCTGCATTGCCGTGCTTCTTCTTGTGATCTTATCGTGGTGTCTTTGGTCCTTTTACAGCTCGAAATACAGCCTTACGGTAACGTTTTATTCCCTGGACACCGGAAAGCTGGAGGATACGCTGCGGATTGTCCAGCTGTCTGATCTGCACAGTCATGAGTTCGGTGAGGACAACGGAGAACTGCTGGAGCAGGTTGGTGCGCTGGAACCGGATTTGATTTTCTGTACCGGTGATATGATAAATGCCGGTGAGGACAACAGTGAAATGCTTCAAAAACTCCTTGAGAATCTTACCCGGATTGCACCGGTCTATTTTTCTCTTGGAAACCATGAGATTGCCTATATGGAAAACCACGGCAGTACAGAGCTGAAAGAAGAGGTTGCTTCTGCCGGGGCGGTGTATCTGAACGGTACCTGGGAGGATGTGACACTGGAGGGAATCGGAACAGTGCGGATCGGAGGAATGTACCGATATGCTTTTTGCCCGGAAGGGGTGTCGGAAGAGGAATACGCAAAGGATCGGACGGCGCAGTTTTTGAAAGTATATGAAGATACGGATGCACTGCGTCTGCTGTTGGTGCACCGCCCGGACAGTTTCTGCTTCGGAGATGCAGGAGAGCGTTGGCATGTGGATCTGATCTTTTCCGGACATGCCCACGGCGGACAGGTGCGCCTGCCGCTGCTTGGCGGTGTCTACGGAGGAGATCTGGGATGGTTTTCCGAATATGTAGGTGGGCTTCATACGCTGGGCAATTGTCACATGGTGATCTCAAGAGGGCTGGGAAGCTCTCCCAACAAGATTCCCCGATGGAATAATATTCCGGAGATTCTTGTGATGGATGTGAGATGACAGAATATTGCATCTTTTTTTTGAACCGGAAAACGCCTTTTCGGATGCACTGTTTTATGTTAAAATAAAAAGCTGATAGTTGTTTTTGACGCATATGGATGAAAAGAAAGGATACTTATGATTGATATACATTGTCATATCCTTCCGGATGTGGATGACGGTTCGCAGACCATGGAGGATTCCCTTCTGATGGCGGAGATGGCAGCCCGAAGCGGTGTGGACGTGATCGTGGCGACCCCTCACAGCAATCAGAGAGGAAGATTCGAGAATTATGAGTCGGAGGAACTACAGCAGCGCTTTTTGGAATTGCAGAGAGAAGTGGAGCATGAGGGGATTCCGGTGAAACTGGTTCGGGGAACGGAAATCTTTGCTTCGCCGGATCTGCCGGAGCTGATTCAATCCGGGGAAGTGATTTCCTTAAATAGTTCCCGCTATTATCTGGTGGAATTTGCTTTCGACGAGGCGCCCTGGCAGATCAAAGAGACACTGGAGGATATTCTTTCTATCGGAAAAGTTCCGGTGATCGCTCATCCGGAGCGGTATTACTGTGTTCAGAATGAGCCGAATTATCTCTATGAATGGCGGATGATGGGAGCGCTTGCCCAGCTGAACAAGGGAAGTGTGTTCGGCAGATTTGGTCCCAGGACCGCCAGGGCGGCGGAGCGGATTCTGCGTCACTGTCTGGTCAACTGTGTCGCAAGTGATGCTCACGGTCCTTTTCGCAGAACGACCGATCTGGAAGAAATCGACGAATATCTGATGGATCATTTTCCGATGGAATACCGGGATCTTCTGCTGGAGATCAATCCGGAGAGAAT
>JAQYOA010000091.1 GCA_028727605.1 Lachnospiraceae bacterium | reverse complement strand
CTTCCATATTTCCGGTAGTCCGAAACAGCTCTGTGATGATAATGGAAAATGACACGTTCTTTGTATGCTTCATCTGCTCAAACAACTTATAATAGCTTCTTCTCCACGCCTCATTTCTACGCACTTGATAAAAGTAATTATAGGTTTTCTGAAATTCCTCATCAGAAGAAACATCCACTTCGCCTACCTGTCTCATGATTTTTTCATACAGAGGCAGATCCCAATATCGTTCCAAAGTATCTCCAAGAGCCTTATCAAAATCTATGTACATTGCTTTTCCCGTATTTACAGGTTTATCAGACATCCATTTTTTCTCCTTTTAGTCTTTTCTCTACTTCTGCCGGAACGCGGATCACTCCAAATCGCCATAGGATACTATAACTATAGCTGATTCCTCTGACATCTGCAATGTCCTTTGGACGGGAAAACACAGTGTCGCTCTTTTCCAGTGCTTTTTCAAAAGCGATCTTAATCGAACTCCATGCCAGGCTCTTGCTGTTCTCACGCCGGTCAACGAAAAGCTCCTTCGTATACTCCCCGCTCCGCCCTTTCTTCAAACTGTATGAGAATGGCAAACCAGAGTAGGTACGAAACTTGTAGCCCTGAAACTCCACCACCGCTGCCCACAGTGCCTCTTCGCTATGTTTATCTAATAGCTCCTCCAGCACCTTCTTCCTTTTTCGCATCCGGCGGATACGCTCTGCTCCAACAGAAATCTTCTCTGCACTTTCCTTTGCCGAGAAATACACACCCTTCTCATATGGAAGATATGATGTGACAGAAGCTTTGGAAAGGTTCAGCTCCCTCATCGTTGCTCTTACCGCTTCTGTGTATGACAATCCCGTTCTATGGGAAGTAAAGACCCTGTTCACCTGATCCGCCGCTTCCGATTCATATACGCCGGCAGTAATCAGCAGCTTGCGGATCTTGATAGGATTGAGGCTTAGTTCATTGGCAATTGCCTGGAGGGATTGATCTGAATTGTATAGGGCCACCGCCGCATCTATCTGCTCCTGCAGTAATTTACCGGGATCGTAGTCCGGCTTGGACGGTTTCCGGCCGCCACCGGGCTTCCGTTTTTTCTTAACGATATTCTCTGTTTCCATCTTTACTCATGCAGCTCCAACGGCAGTCCATCCGGATCATGGAAGAATGTCATTTTTCTTCCGGTGTAATCATCCATTCGGATCGGCTCACATTCGATCCCGACTGCTGCCAGTTCCCTTACCGTTTCTTCCACACTCTCCACACAAAATGCAAGATGACGCAATCCACAGGCCTCCGGCCGGTTCACACGCTTCGGCGGGTTCGACTCTGCAAATATCTCCAGCTCCGTGTGTTCATTCACACGCAGGTCAAGTTTCCAGTCTTTCCGCTCCGGGCGATAGTTTTCCCGGATAATCTGAAAACCCAGCTTGTTCACATAGAAGTCTTTGGATACTTCATAGTCAGATACGATGATTGCAATATGATGTATTT
Organism: Lachnospiraceae bacterium; assembly: GCA_028727605.1. GTDB lineage: Bacteria > Bacillota > Clostridia > Lachnospirales > Lachnospiraceae > Fusicatenibacter. Next base: position 4,210 of record JAQYOA010000091.1, on the reverse strand, counting down.
TTGATAAGTTCATTTATAGCGTCCTCCTCTAAATTCCATTTTCGTTACAAACTATATATCTCCCTTCAAAAAATACCGTGTGAACTCCTGAAGTTCCGTTTGTCTTAACTTCCAGAAATTTTACCACTCAAATCTTGTTTACAGCATCCAAATGATATTCCTGAATTAATCTGTCCACATTATTTTCTACCGCACCCTTTGTTATAGTAAATTTGTTTACAATACCCATGTTTTTAAAAACACTACCGTACCACTCGATATCTGCCTGTATATCTTTCAAGTAGTATTCCTTATGTGCGTTTTTATACACGTCATCAGTGTAAATCTCATCGTTCTCATCACTAAAGACGAGATGTTCAAATATGTTTTCAGGCGTATCAACAAGCACTATTGGCAATGCATCCTCTGCTACTATTCGTGTCCTAAAATTATCAGTATACGAAATTGGTGATATTACGAATACTATGTTCTCTTCTTTAGACAAAATCTTTTTTATTATTCTTCCTCTTTTTTGATCTCTCCAACGTCGGTTTTCCATGTGCACAAACTCTTCCAAAGTAGTATTAAATTCTCTTTTTACGTATATGGTAAATAACTCGTCTTTGTAAAAAAGAAATGCCAGCCCGAAGGCTGGCAATGAGCTTTACCTTGATTTAGTTTTTCGACAGTAATCCGGTAGTTCTTCAGACCAGGGCATTAATGTCTTTAATACCTCTGTCGGAACATTATTTCGTGGATATTTCACAAGTTCTTTCAACAGATAGCAAAAATACTCGTATGGCTTCAGACTGTTTGCCTTGGCACTTTCTGCAATGCTATATAAGAGTGCACTCGCTTTTGCTCCTTTTGTAGAGTCGATGATATGCCAGGAATGTTTCCCCACGCAGAATGATTTTATACTGCGTTCCGCATCATTGTTATCCAGCGGAAGAAGCGGATCTTCAAGGAATTTTCGAAGATATACCTCCTGATTGATGGAATAATTGATTGCCTCTTTTAACTTAGTGCTCGAGTTTGGTTTTTCCTGCTGTGTTTTCAGCCACGCAAAATAAGCATCGACGAGAGGCTTTACAGACCGCTGTCTGTTATCTAATCTCTCTTTTGCCGATGATTCCTTATACATGTTGTCCAGATGATATATGGCATCGATCCGTTTGACGGCCTCCGCAGCAACAGCCTGACCTGGAGTAAGTGGCGTTCCTTTTTTCACAGCTTTTATGATTTCAGCGAATTTACGTCTTGCATGCGCATAACATCCTGCCACCTGGATCGAATCGTCCTTTTTCATAAGTGTATGATACGGCTGGTAACCATCTGTTATAAGTGTTCCTTTATATCCGGACAGATATTTTTCCAGAACGTCGCCGCTTCTTCCTCCCAGATATTCATAAAGGAAAAGTGGATGGGTTCCGTTCCCTCCGGGAGAATGGAATACCCACATATATTCCTTACTATGCTCCGGCATAATAAATGGTGTTTCGTCACAATGGATATGGTGGGAGTTCATGATCTCTGATTTCATCATATCATGAACTGGCTTCAGATAATACTCATTGAGACGGATCATCCATCCGGCCATATCCTGACGGGGAATGTTGACATCATTTCGCAGGAATTCTTCGGAAAGACGGTTTAATGGTACAGCATTTACATACTTTGCGTTAAATACTGCAGCCGCCAGTTCTGGTGTAAGAATACTATGAGACAGCAGACGTTCCGGCGCTTTTGCCCGCAAAAAAGTACCGCAATCAGAATTCCCGGCATACACTTTGATATGATGTTCCATTACTTTAAATTTAGCTGGAATATACAGAAGTTCTTTATATACTTCATCTTCCATAGAATGCCATCCTTTTGGAAAATGTTCCTGTAATTCTTCTTCGGAACAGTCGTGATGGATCACTTCGACTTCTATGTCCTGAAGATTCAGGTTTCGTTTCCCTTGGGATTTCTTTCTTCGGATAACGACTTTTTCAATGTCAGGTTCTTCCGGAATACCGTTTTCTACCAGTACTTCTGCTTCATTCAGAACGCACATGTTTTCAAGCGAAAACGACAGTTGCCCCATAACCTGTTTGTCTGTTTCCGATCTTTTTCCAAAACGCTGCTGTGTCAGGATAGCAACCTGTTCCTGAAGATCTTCGATCTGATGGATCAGCCTTTCATTCTGCTCCTGGATCTTCTGGCTCTGCGCAGATAAGATTGTAAAGCTTTCGCTCATCTGCATATACAGCAATGCTATGGCATCCTTTGGCATCTTATTCAGTTCGTCCATAGTTAAAGTAATGTTTTCCATGGATCCATTATACCACAGATAGCTCTGAAAAACTGCATTTTCGGGAATTTCAGTGAGAGTTTGATAACGTATGAAACTGTCAATGTACTATATAAAACAGGACTAATATAGCTCTGGTCTTACCTTGTGGATTACTTTTTTCTGCTCAATGGATAATCCCTCCATCAGCCATCTGTACTGTTGAGGAGTAAGATCTCTGGCCTCTTTTTCACTTCTTGGCCATTGAAGTTTGCCGTCGGTAAATCTTTTATAACATAACAGCCAGCCATCACCTTCGTAGAGTAAGACCTTCATCCGGTCATTTCTGCGTCCACAGAACAGAAAGATGGATCCAGCTTCGGTTGGATCCAGGCCAAATGTACCGGTAACAATAGCGATCAGTCCATCAATACCTTTTCGGAGATCTGTATATCCGGTACATAAATAAACGTGTTTAAAGCCGGAAGCATCATTCAGCATAACGGATGATTTTAAGTATTCTGGAAATCAGTTCTGACGGTGAATTTTCGTTTACACAGAATTCTATTCCATCTATTTTAATAACCATCTGGGTTTCAAATGATGTTTTTTCAATCCTATTGTCTGAATTCGGCAATGGTGACTGAACCGGAAGTTCAACAAAACCGGCCTGCGTTAAAGCTGCTTCTTTTACTTTGCGCAACCAGTAATAATAGGCATCTCTGGATAACCCATGCTGTTCACAATAAAGATCAACTGTCAGGCCACTGTCTTTGCGATCTTTGATGATCGCAGCCCATTCGTTTAAGCGAATTTGTGTAGTAGCTAATTTAGTGTTCATAACCAGTACCTCCTGTGGCATCTTTCGTGAAAAGTGAGGAACACACTTATCACACTTTACACACCATTATCTCTGATTGTTGAGATTTCAGGAAGTTGACGAATTATTTACCATTTACGGTTTTTCGTGTTATTTCAGTTTTTCGAGAATTTCATCAGCACTCATGCCTTCGGCAAGCAGCTTCTTCAGGACGGATTCTGCTTCTGCCTTTTTCGCTTCTTCTGCTGCCTTGGCATCTGCCCTGGCCTTCTTCGCTTCCAGTGTTACCACTTCTTTTTCGGCCTTCTTCAGAGCAGTCTTCTTCTCTTTCAAGTCAGCCTTTAAAGTGTCAATGTTGGCGGTGATGGATGCGATTTCCGCTGTGAGTGCTTCCTTCGCGGACTGCTTTTCCGCAATCTGCGTTGCAAAATCAGCAGTCACAGTTTTGGGCTTATTCTTGCTACCTTTTGTTCTGGGCATAGGACACAAACCTCTTTCCTATTATGATAGCTCCATTATATCACAAGTCTGAAAACAAATCAGCCTTGTACACACCATCCGCCAACATTTTCTTGAAGCTGTTTTTTACGGCTGCGACATCCTCATGATAGGTCATGCCATACCAAGTGTCATTGGTCTTCAGGACCTTTACGGACATCTTTCCCTGCTCCAGCAGCTCACCGATGAAGATTGGGATCAGATACTCGGCTTTCTGAGGATTGCTCGGTACTTCTTTCTCGAAAAACTCCTTGAAACCATTTTCCAGCACATCCAGAAAATCAGGAGTCAAGCCCCACATATTCATGGATACCAGAGAATTCACATCAACAACCACACCGTCTGCCTCTGCTCCATCTGCAGTCTTTACGATGTTCTTGGTTTCCACAACCTCAGTCAAGTTTCCATTCTCATCCATCTTGCAGATACCACGAGTCACACCACCGTTATCAGACAGCGTGTTCTTCAGAACGAAACCAGCCATGCAGGACTTGCCGCCATTCACCAGATACTCATGGACGGCCTTGAAGCCTTCCTTGCCATAGTAATCGTCTGCGTTAATGACGATGAACGGAGTTTTAATTACGTCCTTCGCTGCAAGCACAGCCTGACCGGTTCCCCACGGCTTTGTACGGCCT
>JAQYOA010000090.1 GCA_028727605.1 Lachnospiraceae bacterium | reverse complement strand
GGATATGCCCATATTCCAGACTGTTCGGGCAGCACTGCTGTAGGTGCTGCCGCCGCTATATGCGCTGTCTTTGCAAATTTCTCCTGGTCGGTCACCGATTGTATGTGATGTTCGCTGAGCATTGCGTAATCCATTCTAAGGCCACCACTGGAACAGTTTTCTAGGATCAAATTCGGATATTTTCTTTTGATTTCCCTTATCCAGTCAAGATATGCTCTGTTATGCTCCAAAAGCCCATCCCCAAAGCTGTCTGCATTCACCTCTGTGCCAACTCCGGGCGTAATATTATAATCAATCTTTATGTATTCCGCTCCGTACTCTTCCACCACTCTTGCCACCGTGTCTGATGCAAAACGACGCACTTTTTCATTTCGGAAATCAAGATGATATCTTCCTCTGTTTACCACACGTTTCCCATGACGCCAAAAGAAACAGCTATCATCAAACTCTTTCAAAATCGGGCAATTAATTCCCATCACCTCGATTTCCAGCCAGATTCCCGGTATCATACCTTTCCTTTTTATGTAATCGAAAACTGTTTTTATGCCGTTCGGAAATCGCTTTCTTTCTTCTTTCCATTCACCAACAGTTTCCCACCATGTTCCGTCTGCATACCAGCCAGCATCCATACAGTAGTATTCACAGCCAAGTTCCGCAGCTTTATCGATAAGCGGCAGCATTTTTTCTTCTGTAGGGTCTGCCCAGAGACAGTTCATATAATCGTTGAATATGACAGGAAGTCTTTTGTTTGAATCATTATTCTGGAATATCTTTCGTCTGTATTTCGTCATTGCTTCGAGGGCAGCATCAAAGCTGTTTCCTACCGCTATACATGCTTTCACACTCTCAAAACGCTCACCTGGTAAAAGCTCTTTATACCAGGAATGATCCTGATCGTTCGGTCCGGACAGTTTCAGATACAGCAGATTATCGCTGTCCCCGATCTCCCACTGCCATGAACCATTGTTTTCTATCTGCCATAGAAGAGTCTCCTGATCGCTTACCGCCGCAGCCATAGGAAGATATTCCTTGGCGGAGCATGAACCTGTGTTGCTCACGGATATTCTTTTCGTTGTAACGTCTCGATATTTCTTCATTCCGAGCTGTTTGGGCGTAAACTCTTCCCAATCCACTTCACTGCACCACGAGTTATGCGGGATCAGCAATTTTAAATTTTCCTCAGGAATTCCCAAATAGGAAAATGACGATACATATTCCAATCCGACCTTATCATCGGAAAGATTGGTTATCGTTTTCCATGCTCTTACAGTCGAAATGTTTTTATAAAACTGATAGTGAACAGTAACCTCTATCCTGTCATTCCGGAGCAGGAATTCCAACTTATTCCCATCTTCGTTTTCGTAGTAGTTATGCTTTTGATATTTCAGGCTTTCTGCCTCTGATTCACCGACATGCTTTGCTCCAAAACGGGCATCATTCTTTTCTCCACAGATGTGAATATCCGAAATACAAAATGCATTTCTTTCTTCCTTTGGTTTTGGCAATGAAGAAAAATGTGTCAAAGCCACGCAATCCTGCTCTGTTATTTCAAAAAATGCAAAAATTTTATTTTGTGAAAAATCGAATACCATTTCCCTCTTTCCTTTTGCTATATCCAATAAAGTTTCTGTTCGCCATCCATCTCAGCGTACCTGATGCGAAGTGCGCAGATAATCTTTTATCTTCAGCGGTCCCATGGCCGGAATACTTCTGCCCGCACCATCTGTGATATTGCAGTAATAAGTATTCCCGTAACCATAGCAGACATAATATTCTTCTATTTTCTCCGGATCCAGTTCCACCTGCAGACGAACTGTATTTATCCCCAAATGCTGCCTTGCGATCTCACGAATCGGTTCCCCGTCCGGTTTCTCCAAAAGAGAAAAACCGGAAGCCACTCCCTTACTGTGCAGGCCATTCACGATATTCCTGTAGGTGATCTGTATGTTTACCCGAAAAGGCTCATATTCATCCTGCACGATCTCAAAATACGCAAACTGCGGGGATCCAGCGCCTGTTCCCGTTATCAGGAAATTCATTGCTTCTGCCGCACGTTTCCCCACTTCTTCCTGAGACTCACCGGACAGATGGATCAGATCGTCCGTACCGCAGTCAGCTGAATACACGGTTGCCAGACGTTCTATCTGCTGATCCAGCGTTCTCTGCAATTCGCGGATTCTTGTCCACCAGAGATCCGCCTCTTTTGGTGCACCATGGTATTTATGGATCTGTACCTGGACAAACGGCAGTTCCGGATTCTGAAAATCCCTGCGCATCGCCCCGACCAGCATCTGCATATCGGAAACAAAACTCTCGCATCCTTCCTTATAAGTCTGACTCTCTCCCTGATACCAAAATACACCCTGGATATTTCCTCCGCACTCACGGAACCGGCGTTTCATAGCCGCATAATAATTACACGGTGTATCCGGTTTCCATTGCTCCAGACTGGAACCTCCGATTCCACAGGGGATCAGTCCCTGCGGCACACCGCCCGTTCTTCTTTGCATCTCAAGGGCAAAATACAGACCCGGTCCTACGCCGTTACGCTGCACCTCCGGATGGTCCATTCCCCATGGAGATTCCCTGTAATTTTTTCTTGAGAACTCCGAAATCCAGGGGTCAGCAGATTCCCACAACTGATGTAACTGCGGTCTTGCAGTATCCCAACTTTCGTTCATATAATATGCACGCACGGTCGGTACCGGATTTTCCTCTTCCCTCAGCTGCTTTTCTCTCATTTTTCCGGCGCCTTCCATATTCGACTGCCCTGCCAGTACCCAGACATCACCAACGTAGATTTCTTTCACGCATACTTCATTTTTGTCGTCGCTCAATTTGATCTCATAGGGACCTCCGACGGGAATTCCGCACAATTCGTATCTGTCCTCCCCTAACGGTACAACATTCCCTAAAGAACTGCTTACTTTTCCCTCGGCCTCGGCCTCAAAAAAACATCTGCACAGATTATTTGTTTCTCTTTGAAGCACCGCTCCGTTCTTCAATCCACATACAATCCTCATTCTTATCAACAACCTTTCTATCTATTCCGGTTTTTCCGATCAATTCCTGTACAGTTCCGTTCCTTTAGAATCTCTCCGATTCTTACGTTTCCGTCATTTCAGAAGCTCTTCGACTCCATTTCGATTCTTACGTTTCCGCAATCCAAAGTTTCAATCTCAATCGGAGAAGTTACCGTATTTCCTTCAAAGATGAAATTGTCCACATGGCGAAGCACTGCCGCCTTACCGCCGTCAAAATAACAATTCTTTACCGTAATATTTTTATGATAATAGCGTTCCTTCTCCGTAAACTCCACTTCTCCTGCAAAATCCAGGCGTGCCAAATCATCTGCATGATAAAACTTACAATTCTCGATTGTAAAATCATTGACAGGTCCCGATTCATACCAGTAGGTAGTATCTCCGGTAAAAAGAATTGCTGTCTGTTTATTTCTGAATTCACAACTGCGAACCACCGTTTTATTACGGCTCTGTAAACGCATCGTACCGCGAAATCTCCCAAAAATGCAGTGATCCAACAAAATTTCCGGATGGGAAGACCTGTTTTCAATGATATCTCCTGCCTCGATCCCCTCCGTTTCCCGATCCAAATCATACAGATATAATCTGTTTTTTTCATCGATATCTGTTTTGCAAATCTTATAATATCCTTTTAACTCCTGTGTTCGTCCGCGATAAACAGCAATGGTATCACCCTCACTGCAGATCTTACAATGAAGATCGATCCCCTTGGCCTCGCTCTTCAGCACCAACCTTTTTCCCTTGCCTTCTTTCACCCGCAGATAATTGTTATGAACATTTACCGTATCATCCAACAGCCCTTCCATATAACTGTTTTTCAATACAAATTTTCCCGTGCAGTGATATAAATGGATTGCATCTGCATTGTTCGTCACAAGACGCTTATTTCCCTCATAATCCATGTACATATCAAAATGATCAATATAGATGTTTTCGGATCCCATTGCCATAATTCCCATCGCTGCACCATGAATCAGAATAAAATTTTCGATGTAGATATCGGTACACCCTACCAACGTGATCGTATTTTTATCCCTGACTTCATGTGTAAAAACAAGGCTGTTCTTTCCATCATTATAGGACCAGTCCTTTGGAAACTCGCCTTTCAGGAGCAGGTCTTTTCCATCCTCTTCCACCAGAATCTGCCCGATCGGCAGCGGCGGATTATCCCCCGGGAAAATTTCAGGTCCGAACAGTGCCAGAATGATACCATATTCTTTTACACCCGTTCTGTCATATAACCACAAGAGACAGTCATCCCGATTAAGATTCTTTTCCCAGGTATCGCTGACTGCATAGAGATAACCACCGTCCACACGGTACGTAAATCCTTCATCAATATGAATCTTCATATGCTGAGAGTCACACTCCAGCACGCTTGCCTGTGTATAAAAAGGACGATCATAGTCAACTTTAAAGTTTTTCAAAGTCACATTTTCACAGGCATCCAGTATAAAAGGAATAATGCGTCCGTGAAACATCAGAGTAGCTCCCCCGAAATCCAGCACAACATTTTTCAGATCTTTCAACAGAAACGCCACTCTATGAAATCCATCTGCACTTTTATTTGTCTGGGAAAAATATTCCTGATTATCTGATTCTATGGTATCCTCCACGTAAAAATCGTAACGACTTTCTGCTGCACGATAAAACGTGTCGCTCTCAATCTGTATCCCTTTTTCGAAAACTTGCTCCTGCATTTTCTATTCTTCCTTCTCCCACTGCCATGAACCGCTGACTTCGCTAGTCCATCAGGGCAAATGTCCTCATTGCTTCTTTCACATTTTCCTTCATTGCCTTCTGCGCTTCCATTCGAACAGAAGAATAAAAGAACGGCTCTCCCTCTTTTCGTCCGTTGATATAGGCCGCAGCTGCCGTTCCGCCGGCTTTATCCATATACGTAAAATAATTCACTTTCCGCACGCCGGATTGAATCGCCGCATGGAAATCTTCCCTGCTTACCCCGGATCCGCCGTGCATCACCACCGGGATCTTTCCGGTCTGTTCTCTCACTGCCTTTACCACGCCAAAATCCAGTTTCGGCTGCTTCAGATAAATCCCATGAGTGGTTCCAAATGAACATGCCAATGCGTCAATTCCGGTCTCGTCCACAAATTGTTTCGCAAGTATCGGATCGGTATAGATCTTGGTATCATCTTCCTCACCCGTTCCGTCACCTGCTCCGGACTCACGTTTTCCCATGGAACCCAATTCCGCTTCCACACCTGCGCCGACAGCCGCTGCCATGGCCACTGCTTTTTTGGTATTCCGCAAATTCTCTTCATAAGGCAATGTCGAACCGTCATACATGATTCCGGTAAATCCCAGATCCAGTGCAAGCTGCAGATATTCCAGCGTCTCTCCGTGATCCAGATGCACACAGACCGGAACCGTCGCCTGCTTTGCCTGCTCTGCCATAATCGGCCCAATCAGTTTCAGCGGAATCCAGGATTCATGACACTGCGCAAACTGCACAATCACCGGAACCTCCAATTCCTCTGCTGCCTCGATCACCGCCTGAAGACTCTCCAGATTCGGTGTATTAAAAGAACCGACTGCGATCTGTCTTTTCTCTGCAATCCTCAGAATTTCCTTTAATGTCACTAACATTGCATATCCTCCCCGTAAAATCAAATCCGTTTCTTTTTTAATCTCTTTTTCTTTCACTATATAGAAATCTGTTTTTTCAGGATAGTGGAACCTGTCTGATTTACTTTGAAATCGTTCGCAATCTCTTTTGTTTTGATCTGAATTCTGCTAAAATAGGGAAAAGCCACCAAAGGAGGCATCTATGATTTCCAGTTTCAATATTCCAAGATTAGAATCTTTTTTAAAGGATTTTT
>JAQYOA010000089.1 GCA_028727605.1 Lachnospiraceae bacterium | reverse complement strand
TTAATAAATTACTTGACATATCGTACACCATATGATATTATATATACATAAGGAGGTGAGATACAGATGAGTAACAGAAACCGGAGAAAGCCGGAAAACAAAAAGTCCGAAATCGACTGGAAGAGCTGGACACTCGGAGCGATAACGGACTTAGTCATCGGAATCATCTTATTGATTCTCGATAAGCTATTAAATTAGCAGAGAGGGGCGAGAGCCCTTCTCTTACAAAGAATATAACATATTTACTCATCTGTGTAAAGCATGTTGTGGAAACTTGGATTTTTTTTCATTGCAATCGGTTTAATAAAACTTTGCTGTAGCGCTGTCCATGTATTAATGAAACGGAGGGATAACAATGCCGATAGGTAGCCCAAAGCCTCAGACAGTTGCAACTCGAAAATATGAAAAGAAAGCAGGATGGATGTCAAAGTCATACAAAATGAAAAAAGAAGTTGTAGATGACTTTGCAAAGGCTTGTGAACTGGCAGGAGTCAGTCAGGCTGGTCAGTTAATGAAAATGATGCAGGAATTTACAGAACAAATTACGAATGAGCACTCGGAGTAATCCGGGTGCTTTTTGTGATAAAACAGTAGCAGATGTAGAAAAAGCTATTCATAGCTGAGAAGAGCAAAATATTAAAGAATAACCACCAGTCAGAAATGGCAGGTGGTATTTTTAAATTTCCTCTTGACTTTTTGTCTGCCATAAACTACAATGATTTTATGGCAGACAGAAAGTGAGGTGAAAAAAATGCCAAAGCAGATTGGAAGACCACAAAGCACTAATCCAAAAGCGGACAGGATTACAGTTCGTTTGACAGAAGATGAGCAAAAAATTCTACAGGAATGCGCAAAAGAATTTGGAACAACAAGTGCAGATGTTTTGCGCCGAGGATTAAATTTGATGGAAGTTGAAAAAAATAATACGTATGCACGTCAGCTTCTGGATGGAATGTTACTTTTAGATGAGTATATAACGAAGAAAAATCCGGATTTGATAAAAAAACAAAAAGGACAAGTTAAGGAAAACTTTAAGTGGTATTACGAATCAATTGAAAAATAAGGGATTCCGCCCCGACCAAAGATTGGAATCCCCTGTAGTAAATAGAAGTTTCCTTCTGTAAATATTATAATGCAGATGGAGACTTCTTTCAAGAACCAAAATTTGAAAGGAGTTTTATTATGCAGTTGCCAGAAACAATAGAAATTGAAGGGATTAAGGTGTTAACTACAAAACAAATTGCAGAAGCGTATGGAGTAAAGCCTGATATAATAGGTTATAACTTTAGGTATAATAAAGAACGATATGTAGAGGGTAAGCATTATATTATGCTTGAAGGTCAAGTGTTGAGAGAGTTTAAAGCAACCAACGTTGAAATTCAACGGTCGTTACCAAAGATTAGTAAATTGTATCTTTGGACTGAAAAAGGAGCTTTGCTCCATGCTAAATCCCTCAATACTGATAAGGCATGGCAGGTATATGACTTCTTGGTGGACTTTTATTTCAGAGTAAAGGCAAATGAACCAGAAATTCAGGAGAAAAAAGAACATGAAAAAAGGGTGAGTAAAAAGATTGATATTTCTTCTGAAACAGGAATTTTGAAGGCAATTCAAAAGATTAGAAGGGATATTACCTGCATGGATGTTCTATTGGAGAAATGTGAAAATGAAATCTGGGAGTCAAAATACATAGATACAAAATTTGAAGCAATGGATATGGTCAGAATGATCGCAGAGGATTGCAATAAACTTGCACAATTGCAACCTAAGGTAATTCAAGAAGTAAATTGGTGATTATTAGGAGAGCTTGGAAACAGGCTCTCTTTTAATATACAAAAATACCGCGGGATAAAGTAACGGTAACTTACAGGTCTCCTAAGCCTGGAACGGTGGTTCGAATCCATCTCCCGCTATTCATGGAGATATTAGAGATGTTAAAGAGTTGCAAATATTGCGGCAAAGTTCATGACAGCAGATATGATTGTGGACACAAGCCGGTACGGAGAAAGAAAATACGCACAACACAAAACAGTTTTCGAAGTACGCAGGCGTGGAAACAAAAGAGTCTGGAGATTAGAGAAAGAGATCATTATCTATGCCAGGTGTGTCTGCGGAATCTATACAGTACAATCAACAGGTATAATAACAGGCAGATAGAAGTGCATCATATAGTACCGCTGATTGAGGACTATGATCGGAGACTGGATAATGACAATCTGATATCTTTATGCACCATGCATCATGGAATGGCTGAAGATGCAGGTATACCAAGAGAGGTGTTGATAGAGATTGCAAGGCAGCAGGAGACTTCAGAGAGTCCCCCCCGACCATTCAGACTGAAAAAAATCTGATTTTTCACGACCACGTATGCCCCACAATTTATAATTTATTCCCAGATCAGCATTTTGAAATTAAAAGGAAGGAGGGAGAAGGCAAGGCCTACACCATCAAAGACGGTTAGCATCATCCGGTCAGAAGGAAAATCTCACAGAACCAAGCGCGAACTCAGACAGAGAGAACAGGCAGAAAAAGCAGTGCTTACAGGAATTCCGTTGAGAGAAAGACCGGAAGTTAGGGAAAATGAGACGGCACACAAAGAATTTCTAAGATTGAAAAAACTGCTTGAAAAAATTGACAAATTCGATGACATGTACGGCGCTGTAATAAACAGATACTGCATTTTGTACGCAGAAACAAAAGAATTTGAAGAGAAAAAAGAACGGTTTTACAGACAACTCTGTGACCTGGAAGAGAACAAAGAAGAACTGCTTGAGACAGAACAAATGACATATGGAGAATTTTATAAAACAGAGATGTCAATGCAGAAGAACCTGATTGCTTTGGACAGACAGGTGCAGGCGAAGAGAAGGATGCTCTCCGATATCGAAAAAGAGAACATCATGACGATTGCTTCTTCTCTTAGATCAGTTCCGAAAACCGAAGCAAAAAAAAGTAATCCATTGAAAGAAGCGCTCGGAGGATGAAAGAAGGAAAAGCATATCGTTATGCACAGTGGTGCGTAAAAGAAGACGGGGAAAAAGTCCCCCAATATGTAAAAAAACAGGCTGAAAGCTGGCTTCACATCGCGGATGGAGATAATCCGGACGCCTATGTAGATGAGCAGGAATATGAGAAAATCTGCAAGCTGCTAAAATTAATGATCCATCCGGACCTACGATGTAGCATCTATGAAGGACTGGAAGAATACGCATGGTTCATGACTGTCGCAGGACTCTGTACATTCTGTAGAAACACAGAACGGAAAAGCAGGTTCTATGTGACAATTCTGCTTGAAATAGCCAGAAAGAATTTCAAGACTTTTAATTCAGCGGTGATCTTTATCTTACTGATGCTGACAGAGCCGGACTTCTCCAGGTTCTTTTCGGTTGCACCGGATCTGGCACTGTCATCAGAGTTGAAGAATGCAATCCGAAAAATTATAAAGGTCAGTCCGGCACTCTATAACGAAGATGAACCGGCATTTAAACTCTTACGGAGCCAGATCAAATGTCTGCTCAACGACAATGAATATACCCCGCTGGCATACAGTCAGGACGGTATGGATGGGAAACTGGCAAACGCGTTTCTGGCTGACGAAGCCGGAGCTTTGGACGCATACCCGGTGGAAGCAATGCGATCATCCCAGATTACGCTTTTAAACAAACTTGGAATCATCATCAGTACTCAGTACCCGAATGATAACAATGTGATGCTGGACGAAATAGACATTGCAAAGAAAACGCTTGACGGACTTTTAGAAGACCAGCGGTATTTTGCACTGCTATATGAGCCAGATGATGAGCTGAAACATGGAGACACATGGAAAACTGATGACCGGGTGATTTATCAGAGCAATCCGGTCGCAGTGGCGCATCCGTATATTTTTGAGGAGATCAGGAAGAAACGCTCACTTGCAATCCTGTATGAGAACAAGAGAGAGAATTATCTCTGTAAACACAATAACATTCTGTATAAGGGACTGGGAGTCGAAGGCTATATTGACATCCAGAAGGTGAAAATGTGTAGCGGAGATTTACCGGACAACTTCTGGAAGGGAAAACAGGTATGGTGTGGACTGGATCTGTCAATGACGAACGATAACACATCATTTGCCATGGTAACAGAACAGGACGGAACAATCTATGCAAAAGTCTGGGGGTTCGCTCCTTCAGATAGAATAGATGAAAAGTCAATGAAAGAAAAGGTAGATTATCGAGCATTGATCAGAAAAGGCGAATGCTTTGCCTGTGGAGATGAGGTTATTGACTATGGGTTTGTAGAACGTTTCATCATAGGACTGACGGAGAAATACGGAGTGGAAGTCATGCAGGTAGGATATGACAGATATAATGCAATATCGACCGTGCAGAAACTGGAACAGAATGAGATAGAGTGCGTTGAGATCAAACAGCATAGCTCGGTGCTGCATATGCCTACTAAACTGTTGAAAGAGCTGATTCTGAAAAAGAAATTCCAGTATGCTGCAAACAGGATGCTTGAAATCAATTTTCAGAATGCAAGATGCACAGAAGACACGAACAAAAATTTGTATGTGAACAAAAAGAAATCATCCGGAAAAGTGGACATGGTTGTATCGTTGATCAATGCCATGTACCTGTTACAGCAGGAACTGCTGTATGGAGAAGATGATTTTGTAGTTCAGACGTAATTGCGCCGGCGCAATCAGAGGAGATAACAAATGAACATATGGCCGTTTGGCAAAAGAAAATATGAAGTAAGAGCAGATACCATAGTGAATCCGTCAGAGCAGGTGGAATCAGACGCGCTTTTAAGTGCACTGCTCGGAAAGAATGTAATGACAAAGGAAAAAGCATTGGAAATTCCTGCGGTACAGGCATGCATTAATCTGATCGCAGGAACAATATCACTGCTTCCGGTCAATCTGTATCAGAAAGACAAGGAAGGAAATGTCCGGGAAGTCAGAGACAGAAGAACCTCTCTTCTGAACAATGATACAGGAGACACGCTGACAGCTTCACAATTTTGGAGAGCGATCATCGAAGATTACTATCTGGGGAAAGGCGGGTATGCTTATATCAACAAACCGGGAACGGAGGTTGAGAGCATTCACTACGTCGACGAGACTCACATTTCCATCATGAAGAATACAGATCCGATTTTTAAAGATTATGACATTCTGGTACAGGGAAAATCATACAGGCCTTACCAGTTTTTTAAAATTCTAAGGAAAACGAAAGATGGTATGACTTCCAGAAGCGTCATGGACGATAATCAGCTGATTATCGGAGTATCATACAGCGAGCTGACATACGAACAGAGTCTGGTACAAAAGGGTGGAAACAAAAAAGGATTCTTGAAATCTCCGAAGAAATTAACAAGAGATGCAATGGACGCGCTAAAAGCTGCTTTCAGAAGATTATACAGCAATGCAGAAGAAACAGTTGTGGTTTTGAATGAAGGAATGGAATTCCAGGAATCGTCCAACACATCTGTTGAAATGCAGTTGAA
>JAQYOA010000088.1 GCA_028727605.1 Lachnospiraceae bacterium | reverse complement strand
ATAAGTGTGAACGATTATGGATTTACAGATACAGAGGTATCAAATTTTGGGAAAGAAAATAAAAGAAGCTGATTACAAGGTTGGTATGCAACCAGACTTAACAATCCTACTACTTTTTTGACAACTTTGATTGGTGGAAGTTTTTGCGGCGAACCATTACAATTTTCATAAGATTAAGTGAAAAGAGGTTTCTTGAATGAAAGTTATGAAAATTGTGGGTATGTCCATCCTGATTTTAATTACCATTTTATTGGCTGCGTTTTGTCTTTTCTGGTACAAAAACATACATTGGTATGACAAGTATGAAAAAGCACTGCATCAGGTAAATGCGGAAGAAAAACAGGTAACTCTTCCCAGTGGAAATGTAATAAACTATGGGGAAGTGAAGAATGATAAGCCTGCACTTTTGCTTATTCACGGGCAGATGAGTATGTGGGAAGATTATGCACTTGTTTTGCCGGAATTAAGTAAAAACTGGCACATCTATGCGGTGGATGTGTATGGACATGGTGAATCCTCACATGATGAAAATCTGTACTACCTTGATGTAAATGGTGATGATTTCATCTGGTTTATTGATCATGTGATAAAGGAGCCTACGGTTGTATCAGGTCATTCCAACGGTGCGATTACAGCAGCTTATATTGCTGCTTACGGTGGAGAAAATATTGCAGGTGTGGTTTTGGAAGATCCGCCGGTCTTCTCAATAGAGGGCGAAGGATGGGAAGAGAGTTTTGCGTATCTGGATACTTATAAACCTCTTCACGATTATGGTGAGTCGGAAAAATCAGAGTGCTGGGAAGCCTATTATTTGAGACACTGTTATTGGGGACAGCTTTTTATGAAGGACTCTATGCCGGGCATCGCAGATTATGCGGAAAAATATCATCAAAGGCATCCGGAGAAAACGGTTCAGATCGGATTTCTTCCCTCTTCTATGTGGTATGTATTTTTCTATGCCGGGAAGTATGATTTTGCATATGGAGAGAATTTTTATGATCTGAGCTGGAACCATGGATTGACGCAGAAAGAGATTCTTTCTGCTATTGAGGTTTCTTGTGTATATATCCATGCAAAAGAGAACAGGAGTGAAAACGGAATATTTCTCTGCGCAGCATCACGGGAACAGGCTGAACGAGCGATATCCTGCATAGGTAAGGACTGTCGGCTGATTGAGACAGATACCAGTGATCATGCGATTCATACGGTTCACAGGGATATTTATATTTCAGCAGTAAATTCCATGCAGAAGGAAGGGAAAGTTGATGTTAAAAGATAATCTTATCATATTGCGGAATATACATGGATTTTCACAGGAGGAGATTGCTGAGAAAATAGAAATTTCCCGCCAGGCTTATGCAAAATGGGAGTCCGGCGCGACGATTCCTGATATTGAGAAATGCAGGAAACTTGCAGAGGTATATGGTGTTACGCTTGACAGTCTGGTTAAAACAGAGACGATAGATGGAAAAAATATCATTCCGCCGGCACCGAAAGGGAAAAATATATGGGGATCTGTTACAATCAATGAGAGAGGGCAACTCGTCATTCCAAAAGCGGTACGGGAAATCTTTGGTCTTACCGGAGGCCAGAGATTGATTGTTCTCAGTGATGATGCAGAGGGTATCGCGCTTGTACCGGCAGAAGTTTTTGAGGCAAAGATGAAAAAAGCGATGGATTATTCTGAGGTTTCAATCGAATACTGAGGACAATGTAAGCAATATTCAAATTGAGGAATATGGGAGAAGAGGATTACGAAATAAGCAAACGATTCGATCATGAAAAGGGGGATGTGGTTTATGAAAATAGAAAGAATTGAGACTGAGAGACTGATACTCAGAAAATTCGAAGAACGGGATCTGCAGGATTTGTATGAATACCTTTCGGATAAGGAGACAGTGGCTTTTGAGCCATACGATCCGATGAGTTATGAAGAGGCGACGAATTGTTTGGCTGAGAGGATGGAATCCGATGAGTTTCTGGCTGTTGAAGAGAAGATGGGCGGTAAGGTGATTGGAAACATTTATATCGGGGATCGATATGCAGAATCCGTGGAAATCGGATATGTGTTCAACAGAAAATTCTGGAAAAAAGGATATGCGTATGAAGCCTGCAGCAGTGTCTGCGAATATGTTTTCCGGCAGAGAGTACACCGGATTGAGGCAAATTGCGATCCTCTCAATGAGGCTTCCTGGAAATTGCTGGAGCGTCTTGGATTTCTTCGGGAAGGCTTCCTGCAAAAAGACATCTATTTCCGGAAGGATGAAAAGGGCAGACCGATCTGGAAAGATACCTATATTTATTCCAGGCTGAATGCACCTGCAGGAAGAGATTTTGAAGAAATCAGAGAACGGGAAATACAGATGTGGGAAGCTGCAAAAAACAGAGATAAAGAAGCATTTTTGAAAGTCGTTTCCAAAGATGCGGTTATGGTCTGCGGAGGATATCGCTGTACAGGAGCAGAATATGCCCGGATCATTGAGGAGTTTGACTGCAAGGAATACAGGATTTCTGATTTTGAAGTGGTTGCCCGGGATCCGGAATTTATTCAGGTACACTATCAGATTACAACCTCCGTGAATGAAGAAGCAAACCAGGATCTGGCGGGGACTTTTCATATCACCACCACCTGGAAAAGATATGGCGAAAAGTTCAAAGTTGTATTCAATATGGACAGATAATGAAGATTGACTTTTCACAAGGGAGATGAACTGACATGAAAAAGAAAATAGCCATAATTTTATCCGTTGTAGTAATTCTTCTGGCCGGTATTGCTGTTTGGTATAATATGCCAATTGACCTGATGAATTTAGACCACGACGAAGTCAGGGAAATTGTCGTTTTTAATGGAAATAGCGGAAACATAACACACATTACCGATAAAGAGCAAATACAACACATTGTTGATACTTTAAATGATGTTGAAATAAAGAGGTCAAAACTATCGGTTGGCTACTCTGGATATAGCTTTAAAATGACGTTTTATCTATCCGATGGTAAGGAAGCCGGTAATTGGAATAATTTTATTATCAATTCAGATGATGTGATTAGAAAAGATCCCTTTTTTTATTCTGTCACAAAAGGAAAACTTGATTATAGCTATCTTGAGAATATCGTGGACTAATCCAGGCTGATTTTGGTCAGTTAATACCGGACTGAAGCAGGCTGATCTGGCTGAACTGATACATACAAGGCGTGAAACAATTGTTCGTCTGAAAACTGGAAAGAATTATATGATAAAATATTGTCCTTGTAGGGATAATTAATTTGTTTGTGAATATAATAAAAAAGACCGTAGGAAGGCGTGGGTAATGCCCGAATCCAAATATTCCATTGGTGGGTAGGCAGCTGTGAGAAACAGCTGCCTATTCCAGTTATTGATGGAGGTGTCTTGTAAAATTTA
>JAQYOA010000087.1 GCA_028727605.1 Lachnospiraceae bacterium | reverse complement strand
ATTAACGTTAATAAGCAACACTTATTAATTTTTCTTATTAATCGCAGGGAATCGTTTAATTCTGCTTATAATCATAATACTAAGCGCCCTGTTCGTTGTCAACCCAAAAACAGCGGATTCTCTGCAAATTCTATTATTTCTGATCAAAAGGCTCATTCAGTGCTTCTGTTCCCGGCAAAACAAAACGTCCATCCTCAATCAGGCTGATCCTTGTTCCGTCCGCCTTTTCCACCCGGACAAAGCCAAGTTCATGGTAGGGAATGGTGATATCGGTGTGACAGTTAAAATATGCTTTCGCCGGATCTTCTTTTCTTTTTATCGAAACTTCATTGTCTCTAGCAATGATCTCTTTTCCATCCGGATTGTAAACCGCAGTATCCTCCGACCAGGAATAACAGGTATCTCCCATTGCAAAATGAGGACCCATTTTTTCTGCAATCAAAATCGGAAGTTTTGCTCCGATCTCATATTTCTGTGCCATCATATAGGCAGTCGTATTGGTTCCGATGGCAAATTCTCCAATGGGCAGCGTTTTGTGGTGGAACAGCAGATTTTCTTCTATAAAAGTACGATTGTCTTCTTCCTTATCGAAATTCCTGCAGGAGTAATCGGCAATCATTCCATCTTTCAGTTTCAGCTCAAGATCGACATAATTCAGTTCATTCAAATAAACCGAAGTGACATGAAGAATTCCTGTCGTTCCTTCCAGCACCGGACTTGTAAATACTTCCCCCACCGGAATATTGACATCGGCAACACAGTTTTCGAAATTCGTCTGCGTCTTCTGATCTGTAAGCGGATGAAGCATAATCCGCAGATCCGTGCGGTTTCCGTTCTTGCCGGACACCCGGACCGAAACACCCTGATCCAGGGCATCAATCAAATGCTGCTGAATTTTCTGATATTTTTCGTAATCCAGTGTATTGATTTTCACTGTTTCCCGGAAAATCTCCCGATAGTTTTCTCCGATCTCCGGAAGCGGATAGGAAATAATGGTAAAACTTCTCTCCTCACCGATAATATAGCGGTTGGTAATCTGCCCGGATTCATTGCTGTAATGTACTTTCAGCTTCTGCTGCTTCGGAGAGAGATGAACCGATTCTTTTTTGCTGACCGGTTCAAAAGGAACTTCTCCGAACGTTTCAATAACAGCAGGACCGGCATGCGTATTGGACAGATATTTATAATTGTCAAATACCACTTGCATTGCACGCAGTCTTCTCTGCACAAGATCCTCATCCAGATACAGTCCTTCATCATTTTTGTGGTCGTAATCATATTGTTTATTCGGAATTGTGCCGGAATATCCGGTTCTCTTTCCCCGGTAAATCACAGGAGACAGGCCCATCTCTTTGAACTGTTCCACTGCGGCTCTCACCATACGCTCCAATCCCAGATGATACCGAATATTTACCGTCTTTTTCTTGGAGAGATCTTTACGACCAAGCTCAAATCCCTTACGGAATCCCTCCGTATAGGTTCTCGCCATTGCATCAATCTCCTGCTGGGAAAAGGTATTCAAATATGCAGCCGTCTCCAGCTCATTTTCTGTAATGTACTCTCCATAACGGTACAGATATCTCAAATCCGAAAGATCCGAATCCATGATGATCCGAACCGCAAAATCAAGCTTTGGATCCACCATTTCACGGATCCGCTCCTCCATCATCTCATCACAGTAGTCGCTGACATACCAGTAAATAGACTCTTTTACATACTCTTTGGAAGGAAGTTCCTCCTCCTCAAACATGTTATAGAGTTCCAGATACAATTCCAGAATCACCACAACATCAAACATGCGATTTTCATACTGGAGAATCACCAGTTTCTGCAATTCTGTATACAGAAAACCAAGCAGCTGTCCGTAACCATCACCGAGTATTTCCACTGCATAGGCGGGATTTCCATAAGATTTCTCATAGTTTTCCGGAAAGAGATCCTCATAGGGTTCGCGATTGATTACACGAAGTTCCTCCATGGAAGCCATTTTAAGAAATCCTTCCCGGATTCGTTTTCCAATCTCGTCTGTTTTCAAAATATAGGAAGCCATCTTTCCAAAGAAATCCCGGTAAGGTTCCGGGACACTTCTTTCTGACGGAATCTGACGGATCCGTTCCATCGCAAGAACGTATCGCTCCTCCTGGAGTTCTTCTTCCCGGATTCTCTCCTCTGTCCTGTTTTCTGTCATATCGTCTCTGTCATCCTTTCCATTTTTCTTTCTTCCGATCGAGCTCCCAACGCTCCATAAAACCACACTGCCTGACTATTTGTCACGATCATCGATCAGATTTCCTGTTCTGACATTTTTCTCCAACAATTCTTCCATATAGGACCAGATCTCCTCTGAACCTGATGCCGTCTTTTCATTTCGCTTCAGGGTCTGGGAAATTCGCACCCCATGACGTCTCCAGTCATTTCCGCCGTTAATATCATTGAGCATCAAAGGCTGAAAATTATCCATCACATGGGCAAATCTGGCTTCCGGTGTCTCATACGCTTCAAATTCGCGCCATAACGCCATCAGCTCCTCCCCCTGCTCTTTCGGGAGAAGTCCGTAGATCCGATCAGCAGCTTTCTTTTCCCGTTCTTCCTTTGTCTTATTTCCCTCATCATCGTACGCATAAGTATCGCCTGCATCGATCTCGACGATGTCGTGAGTCAGGATCATCATCATCGTTTTCGCAATATCAACAGGTTCATTTGCATATTCGCGAAGAAGATATGCCATGATTGCCATATGCCAGGCATGTTCTGCGTCATCTTCCGGTCTCGCATATCCACGGATATGTGTCTGCCTCTGAATCTGTTTTTCCTTGTCGATTTCCAGAATAAAATTCATCTGTTTCTCAAATCTTTCCCGATCCATTTTTCTCCTCTTTTCTCTTCCTTCCCGCGTCATGCTTCTTTGAACAGTATCCGGTTCACAACCGGCTCATCAGACTCCAACCAGCAAAAGGGAAAGCCAGATCAGAAAGACACTTCCGCAGGAAATCGATCCTGCCACAGACAAGCGGTGACTGACCTGATCCTCCTGAAAGCTTTTCATTCCCACACAAAATCCATAAGCCGACATAAGGATTGCGAAAATGCCGATTGCACCAAGGATCGCACCGCCGTTTCCGCGAAACGCAAAAGAGATCACTGCATCCAGAAGGAACAGAAAAAAAGAAAATCCTGCCATCCAGAGAGCATCCTTTCCTCCTCTGGATTGTTTACGAATAAAATTATAATTATACTTTTTTCTCGCCATATCGTAGTCTCCTGATTCTGTTGCAAATCCAAAATATCCAGTAACCAATCACAGCTCCGATCGTATTCAAGAGCAGATCATCCACATCAAAACAGCCGACCTTTCCCAGGAGCTGAATCAGTTCCACACCCAGACTGAAAGAAAATCCGAGAAATGTGACCAGTGAAAATTTCCTCAGTTTTGGACGCATCACGGGAAGCAGAAATCCAAACGGCATGAAACCGATCACATTCCCACCGATATTTAAAAACGCAATCATAAAACCTACGCTTCTGCGGTATTTCCAGAATCTTCTGATCTCACGGAACAGTACCAGATTATACTGATATTCCCGTTCAAAAAAATCTTTTCTTCCATATCCTTCCGCAAAAAAGAGAAAATACACCAGTGCCAGTAAATAAATGACAAACAAAATTTTAACCGCCCGGCGTATTTTGTTTTTGGTTTCCTGTCTCAATGGTTACTCCTTATCTGCCCGGAATACCGGCCATGTGAAACGCCGGAATATCTTTTTAAGACACTCCGGCGTTGGCAAAACTGGACCCTTCGTCGATCTTAAAACGTGATTTCTCCGCGTTTTCCCAATAATCTGGCTCCATTTATAATCATCATAATTCCTGTGGCAGCTCCAACTACGAGCACAATCACACCCATCGCAATACTGCTGCCCCCGATGTTTCCCATCATTTTATAAATCTTTTCATTCATGCTGCAGGACTCCTTTGATTCCCATTCCTTGCCGAGCTTTTTGGCAAATAAATCTTGCTCTTCTTTCATTACTTTACACCGTATTCATCGTAATAAGCATCAATTGCTTTTTTCATTTCATCATTGATGATCACTTTTCCCTGGCAGGGACGATTATACAGATACTCAATGACCTCAGCCATAGACACAATCGCATTGGCCGGGAATCCATAGGTCTCCTGAATTTCTTCGAGAGCACTTCTTGTTCCTTTTCCGCGCTCCATACGATTTAAGGATACCATCAGTCCTTTGATTTCTACATTTCCCTGCGCCTGAATAATCGGAAATGTCTCTTCAATGGATTTTCCTGATGTGGTAACATCCTCAATAATCACCACGCGATCTCCGTCCTTGATCTTGCTTCCCAGCAAAATACCGGTATCACCGTGATCTTTCACTTCCTTCCGATTGGAGCAATAACGAATCTCCACACCGTACAAATCATGAATCGCCATTGTTGTGGCAACACTTAAGGGGATCCCTTTGTATGCCGGTCCGAAAAGAACATCAAAATCCAGACCGTAATTATCATGGATTGCCTTTGCATAATATTCACCCAGCTTTTTCAGCTGTCCGCCGGTGACATAAGCGCCCGCATTCATAAAAAATGGAGATTTTCTGCCGCTTTTCAGGGTGAACTCTCCAAATTTTAAAACCTGGCTCTCTACCATAAATTCAATAAATTCCTGCTTATACTGTTCCATTTTAAAAGAACCTCCTGTGATTCATATTCGCTGTACTAATTCTCTGTTTTTTAAATTCTAACATAACTTGGGAGCATTTTCAATCAGCGCAGGAAATTTTCTTATCCGGCAAACACCGTCCTGAAAATCTCCTGACTGAAGAAAAGTTCTTTTCACAAACCGTTTTCTGCTCTGCTATTACTTTTCACAATAGGGATAGTTCATTGATTTGATCCTACATATGTCCAGTATATTTTTTCACCATAATAATCCATGACCAGATATTGATTCTCAGCTGGATTCAGGCTTCCGGAAATCAATATTCCATCTTCATAACTTTGAATTTCATAATCAATCCGGTTATCTGTCAGCCAGCAAGTTCCTTCGCCTCCGTTCCCTGCTCCAATATAGAACGAAAAGCTTCCATCTTCTGAAATTTCCATTTCACATCCATAGTTGTTATAGGCTGTTCCAAAAAGATTATTCATTGATTTTCCGGTTACTTCCATTGTCTTATTGTCATCAATTTTCCAGATGCCATCTAATTCCTGAAGACTTTTTATCTGTGCATTCTCTGAGATTGTTTCTTCTATTTCTTCCACTTCTGATCTTTTTGAATACCAGCCTTCTATCACGTTCTGTATTCCACCAAGTCCACTGGTATCGGTATCTAAATTATCGGAAGCAAGCTGCATATGAAATCTTTTTCCATCTGAATTTTCATCATAAACAATCTCGTAGATCAGTGGTGAAATCTCATAGTCACTGATATTTATCAGATTTAAAATCATCCTATTTCCATTGATGGAATATATCGTATTATATTCCGCCTCATCACATACATAGGACACTCTGCCATCCTCAGTAAACGTAAATTCAAAAGAAGCATTACTTCCCTCCTGAAGCCAAACGCCAGCAACTGAAATATCCTCTACTTCTTCCACCATCAAAATCGAAACAAAATTCGCCTGTCCTTCTGAAATGGTAATCTCCTGTAAAGACTCTTCATATCCTTCTGCTGTTGCTTTAATTGTATACTCTCCGGCTGTCAGGAAAATACTGAAAGTGTCATCTTCGTCCAATTCGACTTTCTGTTCTATTCCATCACTTTTTCCAACTATCGTTATTTCTGCCTCTACCTCCTGAATGGATTCTTCATCTTCTTCATTCTGAACAATTGTATATGCATACCCCAATAACAAAGGACGATCTTCCTTTTTCTCTGTTTCCTCCGGTTTTGTATCTTGCGCTTTTCTAACCGCTGCATACGTATTTAACAAACAGAATTCCTTTCCCTCCTCTTTCAGTTTCTGAGTAGAAGTAAGAAGAATCTGTCGCACCTGCTTTGCTGTAAATTCCGGGTGTATACCCAAGATCAAAGATACTGTACCTGCAACCATCGGCGCTGCCTGGGAAGTTCCCTGCATATATTCTGTAATATTCGTTGGGTAATCACTCAATATCCCTATATTTGTTTTCTTGTCATTTTCTATGATTCCACCACCTGGTGCATACAGATTGACACGGTCTCCGGTATTACTGAATCCCGAAATTGTGTATTTATACCATTTTGACGCGAAGGAAGGCGAATTAACGATCGTCGTATCCGTTGCTGTTCCTGACGACACGCTTCCGATGGTATATTTATTCTGTTTATAATTCGCCAGATCCACAGATCCTACCACCAGAATATGCTCTTTTACCTCATCATCGGTAATAGACCCGAAAACATCATATTTGCTGTCACACTGCTGATGTATTCTTTTCCGTTTCGAATCTCCTGCTTCCGCTTTCCTATATCCATAAGGATGTTCTTCATTGATATCTACCTCTACATATTCATATCCGCTATTATTTCCTGCAGCTTTTATAATTAAAAAATCGTACTTTTTCAGGCACCGTTTCAAAAACGTTTCCATCACATTCCTGTACTGATTCAATTCATGAATCGCAGCATCTGTCCGATCATCCTCTCCGGTATCTTCCTGTTGTGCTGCAAACAGCAGACTATCCCATCCCATAGAAATGCTGATCACCTTTACATTTTTCTCAAGCAAAGCAGCAATTCCATATTTCATATTCATTAATGATACATTCCAATGATCAGAATTTCCATAAACAGATACTCCATACAAATTTGCATTCTGACTGATGCCACAAATCCCAAATCCGTTATTTCTGGCTCCAATAATCCCTGCATCAACACTTCCATGTGCTAAAGCTGATGATGACAGTGTTGGCTCCAACGCCTGATTCTGGTTCTCAGCCTCAACTGCTGTTTGATACAACTGACTGACATCCAAATCATCCTGCCCGATAATTCCATCCTGAGCAAATGCATCGACCAAATCCTCATTCGTTCTATCAAAATAGCTATCTATCAATCCCACATTCACCTGAGCGAAATCCTGATCCATTTTCCAGACTTGCGGCATACCAATCGCTTCTGCCCACCAGTTTGCTCCATCCGGAAAAAATGTACTCCAGCTTCTGCCTGATCGATCCGCCGGATACGCTGCCGAAATCCAGGGATCCGTTTCATAATCAACCGAATCAAAACCCATTTCGATAACATTCTCTAAGGTTGCTTCCGCGATTTCATTCGTTCCTTTCAGTTCTCCAATCAGCTTCTCCAATTCTGCATAATCTTTTTCCTGAAACTGGATCTGATAATCTCCAGTCAAAGGAATATATCCGATTATTTCTCCTCCCACTGACTGAACCTTTTTTTCTATTTCCGAGTATGCTATTCCTTCTTCTGCAGTAAGCAATAACCGGGAGTCTACATACAATATCCCATTTTCGTATCGAATTTCTTCTTTTTCGAACGTTTTATAATATGCTTCCTCCGGTGCCGTATTTTCTTTTTGCTCCTCATTGATGCTCATCTGTCTCTTCACAGCCATCGCAAACAACACGAATACAACTATTATGACAGACAAAATCAACCCGAATAGAATTTTCAAACCTTTTCCTTTTTTATGCTTATTTCCTTTATCATTCCGGTTTCCATTATTATCTTTTTTCCCTGTCTCAGATTTCTTATCTTCCGAAATTTTATTTCCACAAAAACCGCAGAACTTTGCCTGATCCGGTATTTCCTTATTACAATATGGACATTTCATATGTTTACACTCTCTCCGTTCTCTTACGTAACTGCTTATGATAATCAAGAGACGGATACATGATCCCAAAGACACGTACCCATCTCTCGTTTTCTTTTCATTCTATATATTGATGATATCCACTGGACGGTACTGCTACTCCCATTTGAACAATTTGCTGCTCTCCGAGATACTCCAGTTGATCGCCTTTCTTTTCATAGGTAGAAACATGAAGTCTGCTTCGTGATGTAAATATCTCTGCTTCAATATATTTCATATCATCTGCCGAAAAACTACCATCCGGGAGTACACAGTTCCATGTTAAGACGTTTCCATTTTCTGTACACATAATATCATGCCAACCGGTTCCCACCCAGCTTAAAGAACCTCCACTTTCTACTAAAACATATATGCTGTTACATACTCCGGCTTCTCCATCTTCAACTTCATATTCAAACTGAATTGCTATATTTCCATCGGATAACTGTAATCTAATCCTCCCTCCATTATATTTCACAAAATCGCTGAAACAATCAACCGTCATATTCACCTGCAAATTTTGACCATCACATACTACGCTCACTTCTGTAGGTTTCATATCATCAAAATATTCTTCCGCAACAATCTCTTCACTTTCATTGTCAAGAAGATCGTTTTCGATATCCAGTGACGCTGAAAATTCAAAACTATTGTTTGACCAATCAGAAGCAGTCATCGTATTTACCAGTTCAAAGATCAATGTCCGGTCGTTCTCCGGAGATAAGATGGACCGAAATCTGTCATATCCGTCATACGCATTTTTATAATTCTGAACCGTATTATCCAGTTGTATCCCATAATTACCAAAGAAATTCGTGATAGCCTGACCAAAATCGGTATATAACGGAAAATCTTCATACCATTCACTATAATACAAATCCGATTTTGTGCATATTCCATCTTCAAAAGCATATCCGGTATACGCAAAATCGCTGCTGCCTCCGGATGTCTGTGTGAATGAACAGATATACTGAAATGACCCATTCACATATTCCAACATCCAATAGGATTGCTCTTCACCATCTGCAAAAGCACCTGCAACAGAGTGATTTTCACACATAATATAATATTTCCCGTTCATTTGGACAGCATTAACCGCTATAATTTCCTCTGACCAATAGTTTCGCTGTAAAATAACTTCATTGCGCTCTGTTTGTGTCGGGTTGGATGGAATGTAGGCACCCAAAAGCTCTGTATCCGCCTGTACAATGTTACCATTTTCCACCTCGTACATATCCAGCTTTATATGATAAAAGTCTTGATCATAATGAGTACATTCCTCTGCAATACATAACAGCATTTCCTCCGAACCATCTGAATCAAAGTCCAGAATCGTCGCACTTAGAATACCGGAAGGCTCAAACCACTTTTCACCCCATTCACACATTGTTCCTGTTTGATCTGCATTGAAAACACCATATTCTCAATGAGTTCTGTCAATTTATCATGAAAATCAACGTCGTTAACACTTTTCTTTTCCAGCTCAGTCTCTGCATCTGCTGTCAAAGTTACCAGCGTTTCGTTACCACCATTATAATAACGAACCTCTGCGGGATCAGTATCCTCTACACTAAGATAATTGGTTGAAAAAATCTGGTCATTGTCTCCCCATATTGATTTCGCAAAACACAGAGATTCATCAACAGTATTTCCATATAACAGCATATAAACGAAAGCTTCCTGCATAAATAAATTGTAAGCTATTCTAACTGATTCCGTACAGCCCAAAACTGATTTTGCTCCACAATCCGCGAATGCTCTCACGAGCAAATCATTCCGATATCCATCGCAGCAGCCCAACCAGATAATTGTATTGTCCAATAAATTGTTCGCATAATAATAGGTAAAGAATTCCGGCAAAATAAAATAATGATACTTACTATCATCTGCAGAGCACATAGTTCCGATACGATTTGCTTTCAGATCATCTAAATACTGCTTCTCTTCCTCACTCAGTTTTTTGATGTTTAAAGAGTTGGCAACCCGCATGGAAAATGGTGTTAATTCCTGAAGATATATTGTAGGTATCTCATTATATACATAACCATGAAGCTGAATCGTAATAAAATCATTCCCTGTTAATTCTGTTCTGAATTTCGCTACCGTACAATCCTCTTCGATTGTTGTCTCCATATACTCATCCGTCCAGGACTTCTGTTGTTCATCCCTTAAAATCTGGAGTTCCTTATCGTGACCCTCTCCCCAGCCATACAAAATAAGCGCGGACAGCTGTTCCTCATACGGGCAGCCTTCTAATCCAAAATCGACAGAATTTGATGTTCGCTTTACCAATCCATCTTCATCATACTCTTCCACATAAGAGGATGCACCAATACCGCCGATATCGTTCGCTGTTTTTTCCAGCATAACGCTTCCATAGACTCCATCTGCATACTGATAGGTAATGATCCTGGCAGTTTCATTGTAATTCACCGAATTATCTGCGATTTGGCCATCATTCTCAAGCTGAGCCAGCAGTTCAAGCACCTTTTCTGCTTTTCCACTTGTATCAGACGTTTCGTAATCACTTGATGCCACAAGCTCCATAACGGCATCATTTACTTCCGCATAATTCTCTATCGCTGCCAAATACTCCGAATCAGAATCAACATTGGAACTGAAATCTGAATTTGAATCCGAATTTAAATCCGAATTACGATTCCCCCATTTTTTTACAACAGCGCAAAATAAAACAACCAAAACAACCAAGATAAGCAAAGCTATCCATTTGAACTTGCTCTTCTTTTTTGTTTTGGTCGGAGACGGAATCCTTTTCAATTCATTTCCGCATTGAGGGCAAAATTTTGCACTGTCTGATACTTCCTTACCACATTTTGGACACTTCATATCGATATCCCCCTCACATTTTCACTCTAGTAAAAAATAGGCTTCGCCTATTCAGCTCCCCTGCCCCTCAATCTTGAGGGGTGGGGCTTTCTTTTTGTTCCATTTTCATGCATAATAGTCTTATGAATATCTTACAAAAAATTTTTACAGACTATTATGAAGAAATTAAAT
>JAQYOA010000086.1 GCA_028727605.1 Lachnospiraceae bacterium | reverse complement strand
CTGTAAGGGATATTAACCATAAATATATTGTAGTAGATAGAAGCAGCTGTAAAAGATAGGTACCTGAAAACGGCAACGGAAATTGGAAAACCGCACGGTATCGAATGGTATGCAGCAGTGGCATGAGAGGCAGGGGCGTTTTTTCAGCCCCTGCCGTCAATTTTTGTACTCCCGCCCCTCAGACCGGGGATGAGTAAATAAATAACACACAACCCTGATATGCCGTGAGCACTCCAACATGGAATCACATCATCGGATTTTCCAACAGGTCTTCGATTTCGCAGCCAAGCACCCGGGACAGCTTGTAGAGGATCCGCGCCTGGGCTTTGTCGATATCATTTCCTCTCTGTTCGTACATCTGAATATTGCGAAGATTCACGCCGGACTGTTCCGCAAGCTCTGATTGAGACAAGCCGCGGTTCTCACGAATGCGTTTCAGATTGGAATCGCCCTCGGCAGCTTTATAGAATTCCTCCATCGTATCAATGAAGTTCGTAATGTCCATCTCGTGATACACGGAATACATCCCGATGATTTTACTCAAAGGAATCCGCGCAAAGATGTCTTTGAACCGGCGCCCGGAAAACCATTGATATTCGGCAACCGCCCAACCGGCCCAATACTCCGGAGAACAATCATCCGCGTAGGTTGGCTCCGGTAGTTCCTTTCTCCCATATGCTTTCAGAATCACCGCTCTGGCAAGCTCAACACCGGACATTCCGGCGACATAGGCAGGATTGCCCCTCTCAAACTGTTTGGCATAGCCTGTGTTGATAAAGAGCGCCGTGATCCAGTCCGGTTTTAGCTTACAGTCGTTGACGGCGTAATCAAAGAAAGAGGACAGACGATCCTTTGCGTTACTCAAATAGGATTCGCTGTATGCGTGGGTCATTATTACTCATCTCCTCTCTTAGAATATCAAGCACGAAGATATCGTCCCGATAGGACTTGCTTTTCTTGATTTCCTTACGATAAGTGTCCCGCGCCGTGGTGTCTCTATCCAGGAACTTGGGATAATAAACACTCTTGTCAACCGGATACGCATTGGTGAACTTGAGGCGGTCAAAGCCCTTTTTCGAAATGACAACGGTCTGCTCGCCCAGCTTCCCAAGCTTCAATGCCTTGTTCAGATTTCTGAGGGGCAGGGTGTTGGAAACGAAGGACTCGGCATACTGGAAATAGGAGTCGTCCGCCCGATAGCCGATGACCACATCATAGCCGGACAAATCCACCGAATAGTGGCTGATGATGTAGTCCCTCGCGTCAATAGCTACCTCGGAGTCGAGCTTGAAGGTTCTGAACTGAAGCAGCAGAGAAATCCAGTTTAAAACAGTGTGGCTGCCGTCTAGAAGGTTCAGCGTTTTCAAACCCGCTGTGTCAAAGGCATAGCTGTTGACAAAGCCGTCCGTGTTCTTTTTACAGGCCCACTCCCGCGCTATCTCGTCGATCCGGGTGCAGTAGAAACCCATGCCGTAGTCGTTGTGGGGATTGCCGATATGGATATCCGGAACTTCGATGATGTGGTCGGTTCCGTGAAATAATTGAATCACACTCATAAGATACTACCTCCTATATCATTGCGATGATACAATAGAATCATAACATTGTGATGATAGTTTGTCAATCGGCATCAGGAAAAATTTAGAACGAAATGGAGAATGCGATATGCATGAACTCAGGCAAATCAAGCCTCTGGAAACAATGGAGCGGATTACCCGGCGGCAGCTCTGCGACAACTTTGACAAGGTGCTCGACAGATCGGAAAGGAAACGGATGAGAGAATCGCCAGGTACACAAAACCGGATATTGAAGCCGGCCGGGAACTTAACATCATAACTTGCTTATCCGATATATCATAGGAAAGTTACACCAACGAACTTAAACTTGTCTATCCGATATAGTATAATTCTGGAAAACAGCGGAAGCGAAGAAGAGGACTACACAGAAGAGGGTATCAGAATCCTTCGAAAAATTCTGGAACGAGAGAAAAAAGCAGAGAAACAGAATCCTTGCGATAGACCGTATGCAGGCAACACAGAATTGTATATTTCATTGCTTGTAATCCAGAAAGTCCTGTGTTATTTTTATAATAGATTTTGCAATCGATTGCAAATGAAATAATCTACGATTCTGGAGGCATATTCTTGAAAAATAGTCTAAAATCCGGTTATCTGTTTTCCAACCGCGACCTTGTGGCCTTGATCCTGCCTTTGATTCTGGAGCAGGCACTGGCGATTACCGTCGGCATGGCGGATACCATGATGGTAGCTTCGGTTGGAGAGGCAGGCGTGTCCGGTGTATCGCTTATGGACATGGTAAACAATCTGATATTCAGTGTCCTCGCCGCTCTTGCCACCGGGGGTACCGTGGTGGTCAGTCAGTATCTGGGAGCTGACCGTGCGGAAGAAGCCCGGGATACTTCCATGCAGGTGATTCTCACCGTTTTTTCTGCTGCGACGGCTCTGGCACTTCTGATTGCTCTGTTTCGCAAAGGGCTTATCCATCTGCTCTTTGGCACGATTGAGGCAGACGTTATGGAGGCAGCACTCATTTATCTGATGGTTTCCGCCATTTCCTATCCCTTTTTGGGGGTCTATAACGCCTGTGCCGCGCTGTTTCGCGCTATGGGTAAGACCAGTATTACCTTCTACACCTCGATCGTTGGCAACATCCTGAATATTGTGGGCAATGCTGTCTGTATCTTCGGGCTGCACATGGGCGTTCTTGGCGTCGCAATTCCTTCGCTTGTATCCAGAGCAGTCATGGCGGTGATCCTCTATGTGTGTCTGAAAAATCCAACCCATGTACTTCATATTGATAAGCTGACTTTCCGGCCGGACAGGGAAAAGATCCGCAAGATTCTCTACATAGGAGTTCCCGGCGGAATTGAAAACGCGCTGTTCCAGGGCGGGCGTGTGTTGGTTGTAAGTATCATTTCTCTGTTTGGCACTATCCAGATTGCTGCAAACGGCGTTGCAAACAGTCTCGACGGTATGGGCTGTATTGTGGGACAGGCAATGAATCTGGCAATGGTTGCCGTCATCGGAAGATGTGTTGGAACGCTGGACCAGGATCAAATCCGTTATTATACAAAAAAGCTGATGGCATTCACCTTTATCGGCACTGCGGTTGTAAACAGTACCATCATAGCAAGTCTCCCGTTTCTGCTGTCTCTGTATGGATTGACCAGCGAAACAACAGCCCTTGCCTATCAGCTGGTCATGATCCATAATGGAATTGCCATTTTCCTGTGGCCGGTAAGTTTTGTTTTCCCCAATATGCTTCGAGCCTGCAACGATGTGAAATTCCCTATGCGCATTTCCATTTTCTCAATGGCAGCCTTTCGTATCGGATTTAGCTATATTTTAGGTGTCCGTTACGGCATGGGTGCTCTGGGCGTGTGGTACGCCATGATTCTGGACTGGATATTTCGCAGCGTATGTTTTGTGGGCAGGTATCTCCACGGAGATTGGAAGAAAACCATCTATCGACTTGCCAATGACAATCTGAAATCAGAGGAGAAAAAAAGATGCAGAAGAAGATTACTTTAAACGATGGACACCAAATTCCGTCAATCGGATTTGGAACATACAAAGCCACAACCGGCTCCGGATT
>JAQYOA010000085.1 GCA_028727605.1 Lachnospiraceae bacterium | reverse complement strand
GATCAATTTCAAAAATGAGACACACAATCATCCGACAGAGATTGAACCCTTTGGTGGAGCTGCTACCTGTCTTGGCGGTGCAATCCGTGACCCGCTCTCAGGAAGAACCTATGTTTACCAGGCAATGCGTGTGACAGGTGCTGCAGATCCGACCCGTCCTCAGAGCGAGACACTGGAAGGAAAGCTGCCTCAGAAAAAACTGGTTCGGGAGGCTGCCCATGGCTACAGCTCCTACGGAAACCAGATCGGTCTTGCAACCGGATATGTAAAAGAAGTTTATCATCCGAATTATGTGGCAAAGCGTATGGAAATCGGAGCAGTGCTGGGAGCAGCTCCGCGCCGTGCGGTTGTACGTGAAAATTCAGATCCGGGAGATATCATCATTCTGCTTGGCGGACGCACAGGACGCGACGGCTGCGGCGGTGCTACCGGTTCTTCAAAGGTACATACGACCGAGTCCATTGAAACCTGTGGTGCAGAGGTTCAGAAAGGAAATGCACCGACAGAGCGTAAACTGCAGAGACTGTTCCGCCGTGAGGAGGTCAGCCTTCTGATTAAGAAATGTAATGATTTTGGTGCCGGCGGAGTTTCCGTTGCAATCGGAGAGCTTGCGCCCGGTCTTAAGATCAATCTGGATAAGGTGCCGAAAAAATATGCCGGTCTGGATGGAACCGAGATTGCAATTTCCGAATCTCAGGAGCGTATGGCAGTGGTAATTGATCCGAAAGACCGCGACCTGTTTATGAAATATGCGGCAGAAGAAAATCTCGAGGCGACCGAAGTGGCTGTTGTCACCGAGGATCCGCGTCTGGTTCTGTACTGGAGAGGAAAAGAGATTGTAAATATCTCAAGAGCATTTTTGGATACCAACGGTGCTCATCAGGAGACAGAGGTATTTGTGGAGATTCCAAAGGCCGGGGATACGGTTCTGAAGCGTTCCGGAGACATTGCGGATGTGAAAGAAAAATGGCTGTCAACACTTTCCGATCTGAATACCTGTTCTCAAAAAGGGCTTGTGGAGATGTTTGACTCCTCCATCGGTGCGGCAAGCGTCCTGATGCCCTACGGCGGAAAATATCAGCTGACAGAGACACAGGCAATGGTTGCCAAAGTTCCGGTACCGGGAGGAAAAACCAATACCGTTACGATGATGAGTTACGGCTTTGACCCGTATGTATCCAGCTGGAGCCCGTACCATGGAGCAATTTATGCGGTAACAGAATCCATGTCAAGGATTGTGGCAGCCGGCGGTGATTATCGCAAGATCCGTTTTACATTCCAGGAATATTTCCGTCGTATGACAGAAGATCCGCATCGCTGGAGTCAGCCATTTGCAGCACTCCTTGGTGCTTACGATGCACAGATGGGATACGGTCTGCCGTCTATCGGAGGAAAAGACAGTATGTCCGGAACCTTCAATGATATCGACGTTCCTCCGACACTTGTTTCCTTTGCAGTGGATGTTGCAA
The DNA here is from genome assembly GCA_028727605.1 of Lachnospiraceae bacterium. Taxonomy (GTDB): domain Bacteria; phylum Bacillota; class Clostridia; order Lachnospirales; family Lachnospiraceae; genus Fusicatenibacter. The sequence goes on along the minus strand of JAQYOA010000085.1, from coordinate 13,820 downwards.
AACTGCAGGATGTGATTACACCGGAGCTGAAAAAAGCAGGGGATAAACTGGTTTGGATCCGTATTCCGGTGAATGCTTACAATTTGCCGGATTACGCAGGTGTGATGGAGATGTACGGAAAACTTCAGGAGGATATGAGAGCAGGGCGCGTTTCGGCTGCATATGTGGTTGACCGTCAGGGTATTGCTGCAGCAGTGTCCAAAATGGCATTTGGAAATGCTCTTGGTGTAAAGATTGAGCATTCTGTAGACGAGAGAGATCTGTTCTCACCGTATATTGCAGATCTGATCTGCGAAGTTCCTTCGGAAGAAGTTGGCCGTCTGGCATCTTCCTACACCGTGATTGGTGAAGTTACCGATGATGCTGCTCTTTGCTATAAAAATGTTAAAATTACCATGGAAGAGGCAGTGGCAGCATGGACCGGAACTCTGGAAAAAGTATTTAAGACCGCATCCGGTTCCGAGGCTTTGGCGGTAGATGAGCTGAATGTGGAGCCAAAGGATGCAGGTGCAGTGATTGAAAATGGCTGTTATCACGCCGGAGAGATCCATATCTGCTCTCATAAGCTGGCGCAGCCTACCGTTTTCATTCCGGTATTCCCGGGCACCAACTGTGAGTATGACAGTACCCGTGCATTTGAGCGTGCCGGCGCAAAGGTGATTACGAAGGTATTTAAAAACCTTTCGGCAGAGGATATCCGTGAATCTGTGGGAGTCTTTGAGAATGCAATTAATCAGGCACAGATCATCATGTTCCCGGGCGGATTCTCAGCAGGTGATGAGCCGGATGGATCTGCAAAGTTCTTTGCCACTGCATTCCAGAATGCAAAGATAAAAGAGGCAGTTATGAAGCTGCTCAACGAGCGCGACGGCCTTGCACTTGGTATCTGCAACGGTTTCCAGGCACTGATCAAACTCGGGCTTGTTCCGGGCGGTGAGATCCTTGGCCAGTCGGATGATTCACCGACACTGACATTTAATACCATCGGCCGCCATATTTCAAAGATGGTATATACAAAAGTAGTGACAAATAAATCCCCATGGCTTGCGGGAGCAACTCTTGGCGGTGTCTATACAAATCCGGCTTCTCACGGAGAAGGTCGATTTGTCGCATCGAAAGAGTGGATTGATCGTCTGATGGCAAACGGTCAGATTGCGACCCGTTACTGTGATATCAATGGAAATCTGACCAACGACGAGTACTGGAACGTAAACGGTTCCTACTGCGGTATCGAGGGCATTACAAGTCCTGACGGCCGTGTATTTGGAAAGATGGCTCATGCAGAACGCCGCGACAACGGAGTTGCTGTGAATATTTCCGGAGAACAGGATATGAAGATTTTTGAATCCGGAGTAGCTTATTTTAAATAATGTGAAAAACCTTTTTCAACAGAAAAACGGTGCAGCCCAAAAAAACGGCTGTGCCGTTTTTTTGTGCTTCTCTGTCGGCAAAACAGTCTTATCAGAACAGTCAAATTAAGACCGTTTAACAAAATATTTTTATCCGAATGAAAGATTAACGTAGTCTCATGACATTAAATATATGGCGGCATCGATAAAGTGCTGTACAGATCTGTTTTAGGAGGATAAAAATAATGAAGACAGAAGATGAAGTACGTTTTGTTTCGATTTTCAACAAATACGATAAGGATCTCTATACCTATATTTGCGCGAAAATCGGAGGAGACAGTGAGACTGCGAAGGATCTCCTGGATGATGTGTGGGAGGTATTACTGCAGAAGTTTGAAACGGTAGCGTATGGCGAAGATTACCTGAAAGGCTGGCTGTTTCAGACAGCGGAAAATAAGGTGAGAAATTATATGCGCAGAAAATCTACAACCAGCGAGATTCCAATGGAAGAAGAACTTCTGATGAATCAAATCGCAGGTATGCCGTTTTCTGATGTGATCGAACGTCTGGCAATGGAAGAGTTTATTCAATCCCTCCTTCCGATTGAACAGAAAGTACTCCTTTTGCGGATGGAGGGAAAATCCTACCGGGAGATCAGCAGAAGCATTCCGCGCACCGAACAGGCTCTGCAGTGTATTCATTATCGCGCCGTGAAAAAACTGCAGGGAATGATGGTGAGTGAACCAAAATGGTGCTGATATCGTTTGCCCCTTATCTTTCGTCGGGAAAGCCGGAGAACTTCTTAGCGTTTCCCTGATCCTTTCTGTTAACGGCAAAATGTTTTTTCCAAAAGAAGAAAGAAATCCATGGTGAAATCGTTTTAGCCGCCCTTTCTGAAATACCGCTTCCGGAACAGAAAATGAAATCCGGAAGCGGTTTCTTTTTTGTCTTTTTTATTGTGGATTATAAAAAAATGTGCTAAAATGTTTTCAAGTGATGCAAAGGCAGAAAGGATGGATATGGCATGAAGGAGGAGTACGTTGCCTACGTAGGCACATATACCCATGGAAACAGTATTGGTATTCATTTATATGATGTAGATGTAGAGGAAGGGTCATTGACAGAGCGCAAAGTAGTCCCGGTCAACAATTCTTCCCATATAGCGCGTTCCCTGAACGGAAAATATCTGTATTCGATTGCAGACGAGGGCGTAGCCGTATTTGCAATTGAGGATGACGGAGATCTGACCCCGATCAATAAAGTGGATATTGACGGTATGAGAGGCTGTTATCTTTCTGTGGACAAGACCGGAAGATATCTGTTTGTTGCGGGTTATCATGACGGAAAGGTGACGATTGTCCACACCCACAAGGACGGACGCCTTGGAAGCCTGATGGACGGCGTGTTCCATAAGGGAATCGGAAGTGTGGCGGAGAGAAACTTCCGGCCTCATGTAAGTTGTGTCATTCCGACTCCGGATAATAAATACCTCTGTGCAGTGGACAATGGAATTGACCAGGTGAAGCTGTACAAGATCAATCAGATGAGAGACCGCCTGGAGCTGGTGGATATCCTGAGGTGTGAGAGAGAATCCGGACCAAGAGAGATGGTATTCAGCCATGACGGAAAATATGCATATATCCTGTATGAATTGATGAATAAAGTGGATGTGTTCAGCTATCGGGATACCAAGACGGGTCCGGAGTTTGAAAAGCTGCAGTCGATCAGTACCACATCGGATAATGTGGACCGTGCTCATGATGCGGCAGCGGGTATCTGTCTGTCACCGGATCATAAGTACCTGTTTACTTCCACAGCGGGAGACAACACGGTTGCAATGTTCCGGATCAATCCGGATACCGGATGCCTGGAAAAGAAGTTTGCACTGCCGATCAGCGGTGAATATCCAAAGGATATTGCAATGTTCCCGGACGGAAAGCATATTGCAGTTGCAAATCATGAATCCAACTCTGTCACAACGTTTACGATAGACTATGAGAAAAATGTGCTGGTGCAGAAAGGACGGCCTGTGAAGGTTGAAACTCCGAACTGCATTCTGATTACAAAAAAAGGTTTATATTAAGAGCAAAAGACGCCCTTTTCCGGTATCCTCAAGAAGGATATCAAAAAGGGCGTCTTATTTTAGGTTAAGGCTTCCAGATTTTTTTGACATTTTCGAGACGGGAGCTCATGCCGACAAGAAGGGCGTCCAGAAGCACGATGGCAGTCATACACTCTACAACCACAACCGCTCTTGGAACGATGATCGGGTCGTGACGGCCTTTGATCTGAACTGTGATATCTTCTCCCTGTTTATTGACTGTGTGCTGCGGCGAGGCGATGGATGGCGTGGGTTTGATTGCAGCGCGGACGATAATGTCGCTGCCGTCACTGATGCCTCCGAGAATACCTCCGGCATGGTTGGTCAGCTTTTTGATTTTTCCGCCTTCGTCCATACAAAAGGCATCGTTGTTGGTAAGGCCGGTTGCCCGTGCGGCAGAAAAACCGTCCCCGATTTCCACACCTTTTACGGCACCGATGGACATGAGAGCTTTCGCGAGATTGGCATCCAGCTTTTCAAACACAGGATCGCCGACACCGGAAGGCATACCGCTGGCGACACATTCTACAATGCCGCCCATGGAGTCACAGCGGGCCATGGCGTCTTCCAGAAGAACGGAAGCTTTTTTGGCGGCTGCTGCATCCGGAAAGGAGAACGGATTGTTTCTGATCTCTTCGGGATCAAAAGTTTCCATCTCGACAGAGCCGATGGAACGGGTATAGGCGGTTACGGAAATGCCAAGTTCTTTCAGCAATTTGGAAGCAATTGCGCCGGCGGCTACACGGCCGATGGTTTCTCTTCCGGAGGAGCGCCCGCCGCCGCGGTAATCGCGAAAACCGTATTTTTCATCGAAGGTATAATCCGCATGACCGGGACGGTAATATCCGGCAATTTCTCTGTAGTCCCTGGAGTGCTGATCCTGGTTAAAGATTGCCATGGAGATGGGAGTTCCGGTTGTTTTTCCTTCGAAAACACCGGAAAGAATCTGCACGGAATCTGTCTCGTTTCTTTTGGTTGTATATTTGCTCTGGCCCGGTTTTCTACGGTCCAGAAATACCTGAATATCTTCCTCACAAAGGGGAAGTCCGGATGGAACGCCGTCAACGACAACTCCGATTCCGCTTCCATGAGATTCACCCCATGTGGTGAGCTTAAAAATAGTGCCAAATGATGATCCAGCCATAATAGTTCCTTTCTCTTTCGGGTTCCGATTGATAGAAAACACAGATCGGGTATGGATGCTATTATACCCGAAAAGAAAAAAATCGTAAAGCCCCAACAGGCCCAAAACTGGAATGATTTACAGTGACAGCAAATCGCAGTGAGAAAACGGTTTGACAAACAGATAGGCAGCGCTTATAATTATGTTGTATTTTTTTTGTTGCTATGGACGATGAAAGGAGCAGTACAACATGGTCCGGATTTTTAAAACCGAGAATGACACAACGCATCAGGTAGACAGTGCTTCAAGCGGGTGTTGGATTGCGCTGACAGACCCAACTGCGACAGAAATTTTTGAAATTGCAAAACGACACGAGATTGATGTGGATGATCTTCGGGCACCTCTGGATGAGGAGGAGCGTTCCCGTATTGAGGTGGAAGATCATTATACCCTGATTCTGGTAGATATCCCAGTGATTGAAGAACGTAATGACAAAGATTGGTATGGCACCATTCCTATGGGTATTATCGTGACAGAGGATATGATTTTTACCGTCTGTACAGAGGATACACAGATACTCAGCGCCTTTATGGATGGCCGTGTGCGGAATTTTTACACCAATAAGAGAACCCGCTTTATTCTGCAGATTCTGTATAAAAATGCCAGTATGTATCTGCATTATCTGCGTATCATTGATAAGAAAAGCGAGATGGTGGAAAAAAAGCTGCACAAATCGCCCCGAAATCAGGAGGTAATCGAGCTTCTGGAGCTGGAAAAGTGTCTGGTTTACTTTACCACCTCCCTTCGGTCGAATGAGGTCGTGCTGGAGAAACTGATGAAGGTGGACAGCATCAAACACTATCCGGAGGACGAAGACCTGCTGGAGGATGTCATCATCGAGAACAAGCAGGCAATCGAGATGGCGAATATTTACAGCAACATTTTGAGCAGCATGATGGATGCCTTTGCTTCGGTTATCTCGAACAATCTGAATATTGTCATGAAGTTTCTGACAACCATCACCATTGTAATGTCACTGCCCAACATTGTTTTCAGTGCTTACGGTATGAACGTCAATCTGGCCGGTATGCCCTTTGCGTCGAGCCCTTACGGATTCTGGATTGTGATCCTGATTTCAGGTATTATCTGTCTGATTACAGCGATTATCTTCTCGAAGAAGAATCTGTTCTGAGGGCTGAATTTCACATTAATTGAAAGAAAGAAGAGTGTAAATGAATTTTTTGGACAAAATGGAGCGAAAATATGGCAGATACGCAATCCATCATCTGACAGCGTATATCATTGTCACTTACATTGCGGGGTACCTGATTGAACTGACCGGTACCGGTCTTAGCAGCTATCTGACACTGGAACCGTACTATATTCTGCATGGACAGATCTGGCGTCTGGTCAGCTGGATCCTGATTCCACCGGGAAGTCTGGATATTTTTACGATTATTATGCTGATGTTTTACTATTCCATCGGCACATCCCTGGAACGGGCATGGGGAGAATTCCGCTATAACGTTTATATTTTCTCCGGTATCTTTATGACAATCATCGGATCGTTCCTTTTGTATGGAATTATGTATCTGATCTACGGTGCGCCTTATTCCATGGGATATCAGTTCAGCACCTATTATATCAGTCTGTCGATTTTCCTCGGGTTTGCGATCAGCTTCCCGGATATGAAGGTGCTTTTGTATTTTATCATTCCGATTAAAATCAAATGGCTTGCGTTTGTTGACGTGGCCTATCTGGCGATCGAGGTGGTCGGAAATCTGTACTCCGGAAACTGGCCGCAGTGTGTCGCAATTCTCTGTTCACTTGCAAATGTGCTTGTTTTCTTCTGTATCTCGAGAAAAGGGAAGAGGGTTTCTTTTCAGCAGCAAAAACGAAAAAAGGAATTTCAGAAGGCAGTGTCCAGAGGACAGGCAGAGCATTACAGAGGTAATGGTGTGACAAAGCATAAATGTGCGATTTGCGGCCGGACGGAACTGGATGATCCGAATCTGGAATTTCGTTTCTGCTCAAAATGCAACGGCAATTATGAATACTGCCAGGACCACTTGTTTACACATGAGCATGTAAAATAGAATTTATACAAAGAATGACATAAAATGAGAGTCGGAAAAACCGCCCTGAAAAAGGAGAAAAAAATGAGAAGAACAAAAATTGTTTGTACCATGGGACCGAATACCAACACACGTGAAATGATGAAAGCACTGGTGGAAAACGGCATGGATGTGGCGCGTTTCAATTTTTCCCACGGAGATCACGAGGAACAGAAAATGCGCATGGATCTGCTGAAATCTGTTCGAAAAGAACTGAAAATACCGGTTGCCATTCTTCTCGATACAAAAGGTCCGGAGATCCGTACCGGAACTCTGACGGGCGGAAAAAAGGTTACCCTTGTGGAAGGGCAGGATTTTGTACTTACATCGGAACAGATTGACGGCGATGAGAAACGCTGTTCCATTACTTACGAAGAACTTCCGGCGGATGTAAAGCCAAAAGACAGAATTTTGATTGATGACGGCCTGATTGCACTGGAAGTGCTGGCAACTTCAGGCAAAGAAATTCGCTGCCGAGTGATCAACGGAGGTGAACTGGGAGAGCGAAAAGGAGTCAATGTTCCCAATGTCAGCATTCACCTTCCGAACCTGACAGATAAGGACAAGGAAGATCTGCTGTTCGGAATCGAGCAGGGAATTGACTATGTCGCAGCATCTTTTATCCGCAGTGCGGAGGCGATCCGGGAGATCCGCCGTTTCCTGGAGGCGCACGGCGGAGAGCATATTGACATTATCGCAAAAATTGAGAACTCCGAAGGTGTGGAGAACATCGACAGCATCATTGACGCTGCAGACGGCGTTATGGTGGCCCGGGGAGATCTGGGCGTTGAGATTCCCGCCTGTGATGTACCTCATGTGCAGAAAATTATCATTGAAAAATGCAATCATAAATATAAACCGGTTATAACAGCAACACAGATGCTGGATTCTATGATCCGAAATCCCCGTCCGACGCGTGCAGAGGTGGCGGATGTGGCCAATGCGATTTATGACGGAACCGATGCGATTATGCTCTCAGGAGAGACTGCAGCGGGCAAATATCCGATTGAAGCGGTACGGATGATGGGCGAAATTGCGGATTCTACGGAACAGTATCTGCGTTATGAAGAATATCGTGACGGAAATGCTCTGGACGGAAAACTGAATGTATCCAGTGCCGTCGGGTATGCCGCAGTGAATATGGTGGAACATATCAAAGCCACCTGCATTGTGACACCTACGATGTCCGGACAGACAGCAAGACTGATTTCCAATCTGCGCCCGAGTGTGCCGATCTATGGTGTGACACCCCACGAGTGGGCGAGAAGAAAAATGCAGTTGTATTGGGGAGTCAAACCGGTAACCGGTTATGAGGAGGACTCTACGGAAAATATCATATCTCATGCAATGTATATGGTGATTCGTGAGGGACTGGTGAAACGGGGCGACATGGTTATATTTACGGCCGGTGATCCTGCCACAAATGAGGTATCCGGCGAAGGAAACATGACAAATATGCTTCACATCATTCAGGCAAAATAAGAGGAGGAGACAACGAAAATGAGCAAGAAGCCCTTTGTAACCAAAGAAAAACTGGAGGAAATTACAGCCCAGGTACCTACTCCGTTTCACATTTATGACGAAAAAGGACTCCGCGAAAATGCGAAAGCTGTTCAGGAAGCGTTTGCATGGAATCCGGGATTTCGTGAATATTTTGCTGTAAAGGCAAATCCAAATCCTGCATTGATTAAGATCCTTGGAGAATACGGCTGCGGCTGCGACTGTTCTTCTCTGACTGAGCTGATGCTTTCGGATGCCATGGGATTTGAAAAAGAAAAGATTATGTTCTCTTCCAATGTGACTCCGGCAGAAGAATACCGTCTGGCAGCGAAATTGGGAGCGATTATCAATCTGGATGATATTACCCATATTGATTTCCTGGAGCAGACCCTGGGATATATTCCGAAAAAGATTTGCTGCCGTTATAATCCGGGCGGACTTTTCAAAATCAGCAATGATATCATGGACAAACCCGGAGAGGCAAAATACGGAATGACTACCGAGCAGATCTTTGATGCGTTCAAGATTCTGAAGGACAAAGGAGCGGAGGAATTCGGAATTCACTCTTTCCTTGCAAGCAATACGGTAAGCAATGACTATTATCCGACCCTTGCGAAGACTCTGTTTGAGCTGGCAGTAAAGCTTCAGAAAGAAGTCGGTGTGAAAATTACTTTCATTAATCTGTCTGGCGGAGTGGGAATTCCCTACAGACCGGATCAGGAAGCGAACGATATCCGCGTGATCGGAGAGGGCGTTCACAAAGTATATGATGAAGTCCTTGTACCGGCCGGAATGGGTGATGTGGCAATCTATACAGAGATGGGACGTTTCATGACAGGCCCTTATGGTGCACTGGTGACCCGCGCGATTCATCAGAAACATATTTACAAAGAATATATCGGATGTGACGCATGTGCAGTTAACCTGATGCGTCCGGCGATGTATGGTGCATATCATCACATCAGTGTTATGGGAAAAGAGAATGATCCCTGTGATCACATGTATGATGTGACGGGTTCCCTGTGTGAGAACAACGATAAATTTGCGATCGATCGTATGCTTCCGAAAATCGACAGAGGAGATCTCCTGTTTATCCATGATGCCGGAGCTCATGGCTTCTCTATGGGATACAACTATAATGGAAAGCTTCGTTCCGCTGAAGTGCTTTTAAAAGAGGATGGAAGCTTTGAGGTGATCCGCCGTGCGGAGACTCCGAAAGACTATTTTGCGACTCTGGATGGAACACCGGAGTACAAAAAAATGTTTGAATAAGATGTACAAATAATATAGCAATAGGAATTTTATGCGCAGATTGACGATGGGAAACTTAAAATGTCGTCAACCTGCGCATATTTTGACAGAGACGGGATCGGGATGTAAACGGAATTGCATAAGAAATGCAGAAACGTCGTCCAAAAGAGGTGATTTATCAATGCAGAAATTCAATTTGTGTGAATATGTGAATAGTCAGGAAAATATTAGCTTAATCCATATGTATCATGACAGGAATTGTGATACCCATATCCACGAATTTGTAGAACTGATTTTTATTGTGGAAGGGGCTTGCGAACATTGGGTTGACGGTGAAAAATATGCGGCAGAAAAAGGAGATCTGATTTTTGTAAATTATGGACAGACTCATGCATTTCATGCACTCACAAAAGAATATCAGTATTATAACCTTTTGTATGTTCCACAGTTTTTTAGCGATGAATTAATTAATTCGGAAAATATTTATGATATTTTTGAAATTCCTTTTTTCAGGGAATTTGACAATTTGCCGACAAGTTCTGCACAGCTTGTGCGTTTCCGCGAAACGGAATACGTGGAAATCAAAAAAATCATAGAGGACATGGAAAGAGAATTTTCAGAGAAAAAAATTGGCTATCGTTCCATTTTAAATGGATACAGCAGGATTCTTTTTTCGAAAATATTGCGAAAGATAAAAAATTCTGATTCTGACATGGAATTGCAAACCTATATTAACCGGATTACGTCAGAGTGTCTGGATTATATTAATGAGAAATGCTTTGGCAAAATTACATTACAGGAAATAGCAGAGCATACTTTCTATAATCCGGCATACTTCAGCCGTATTTTCAAAGAACAGGTTGGGGTCAGCTTAACCGATTATATAAAGAAAAAGCGTATGAGTGAGGCGGCAAGGCTGTTATGCGATTCCGATCTGAACATTGAGGAAATTATGCACCGGGTTGGCTATACGGATAAAAATCATTTTTATAAAAATTTTAAGGAGATCTATGATATGACACCGGCTTCTTACAGAAAAAAGAATTCCTGAAAACAGGAATTGTTCAAAAACCATAACCGTTACAAAGAATGTAAAAATATAATACAAAATAGAATAGGAAGAGTAAAAATCTCCTATTTCTTTGTGGGAGAAATATATGTAAAATAACAGCCAGGATCACACCTTGATCCTGGCTGTTTGTGCAAAAATGAGATTTGACAGAAAAACACAATTCATGAGAAGAAGAGCTGTGCACAGTTATTTGGCAGAGAAAGGGCAGAAAAATGAAAGAGAAACGTAACTATGCAGCAAATGCACCAAGAAGAAAAACAGATTGCTTTTATGTGAACGAGCATAACAGAATGAAATATCATGGATTTGTTGATCGGGCATTTGAGTATATCGAAAAAATCCAGCTGTTAAATCCGGATCTGTGGAAACGGTTTGTACAGCAGTTTAAGGAAGATGCAGATTTTGAAGGCGGCTGGAGAGGAGAGTACTGGGGAAAAATGATGAGGGGAGCATGCTTCGTTTATTCCTATACTCAAGATTCCGGACTGTATGAAGAACTGGAAAAAACAATTCTGGACATGCTAAGTGCGCAGGCGGAAAACGGGAGAATCAGCAGTTATGGTGTAAACCATGAATTTGAAGCATGGGATCTTTGGGGAAGAAAGTATGTCCTGTTGGGAATGCAGTATTTTCTGGAAATCTGTACCGATCAGAAGCTGAGTGAAAGAATCGTGGAAAGTATGTGCCGTCAGGTTGATTATATTATGGACAGCGTGGGAAATCCTGAAACGGGAAAAATGTTAATTACGAAAGCAACCCATAACTGGAGAGGGTTAAATTCTGCATCGATTCTGGAACCGATTGTAAGATTGTATTCCATTTCCGGAGAAAAAAAGTATCTGGATTTTGCGGAGTATATTGTGGAAACAGGCGGTACGGATATTGTAAATATTTTTGATCTGGCATACGAAGACAAACTCTATCCATACCAGTATCCCGTAACGAAGGCATATGAAATGACTTCCTGTTTTGAAGGAGCGCTGGAATATTATCGGGTAACAGGAAACGAGAAATACAAACGCTGTGTCATAAATTACGCAGATAAAATACTGGAAAGTGATTTTACAATTATCGGATGCTGTGGATGTACGCATGAGCTTTTTGACCATTCGACTGTAAGGCAGGCGAATACAACAAATGACGTAATCATGCAGGAAACCTGTGTAACCGTTACGATTATGAAATTCATGTGGCAGCTTACCCTTCTGACAGGGGAAGCCAAATATGCGGATGCATTTGAGCGGTCTTTTTATAATGCGTACTTAGGTTCAATTAATACAGAGCAGGTGGTCGAGCCCGCAATGAAAAAGGAACATCCCGGGTGGTGTATTGAGCCAATGCCGTTTGACAGCTATAGTCCACTCACCGCTGGAACCAGAGGAAATAAAATCGGCGGATTAAAATTAATGTCAGACAATCATTATTACGGCTGCTGTGCCTGTATCGGTTCTCTGGGATTGGGATTGATTCCCAAAATGGCGGTGCTTTCAACAAAATGCGGATTTGTAATGAATTTATATATTGACGGGGAATGTCATACAAGTACAGTGGACGGAAGAAAGATTACTTTTCGGACAGTCACTGATTATCCGGTAAGCGGGAACATAAAAATCCAAATGGATATGCAGGAAGAAATGTCTTTTGAACTATTGCTCAGGATTCCGCTTTGGAGCAAACAAAGCAGTGTGAAGGTTCGTGAGGAACAGTATCATGCGGCGGAAGGATATTTCAGACTGTATCAGGTATGGCAGCCGGGGGATGAAATTCGCCTGGAGCTGGACATGAGAACGGAAGTGCTCTATCCGGTTTCCTATGGCAGTCAGGTTCTCATGAACCAGGTTGTCTGGGGAGCGGATTATATAGTGCCAACTTATGATGAGGAAGATCCTATTGCAAAACATCATATTGCGCTGCGGAGGGGACCGATTATCCTGGCACAGGAAAACCGCCTGGGTTACAGTGTTGATACTCCGGTGGAGATTCGGGTGGAAAACGGTTATACAGATGCCCAAATTCCGGATAAGAAGATTGCGCCATACGAAAATCTGATCGAGGTAGAGATTCCGCTGAAAGACGGAGAAAAAATGCATCTGACGGACTACGCTTCAGCAGGCAAACTGTGGACCCAGGAAAGTAAAATGGCAGCATGGATTTTGGTAAAATAGAAAATAGCATAATGAATTTTGAATTTCATGCGCAGATTGACGATAAAAACTTGAATAAATGATTGTAATCCGCGCATATCTTCCAATTAATAGTCAAGATTTTCCAGCTTTTTTGCCTACAATATGTATATACTGGAAGTCAATCTGGTTGAGAGCTTAGACAGAAGAAGGTTGGTTTACCGGATCATTGACGAGACGGGGAGCGGACAGAACAGCAGGGGAGGAAGCAAAGAGACTTATGAGAGAGAAACAGTTTTTTGAATATTCCAGAGAACAGGAGGACCGGATTATTACGGCGTTGGCCGCACGGAATGGATCCGCGGCAACGAATATGATGAATGATTTATTAAGGACGAATCTTCTGGAAAGGCAGCTGTCGGCGGAGATGACGCAATGCTTTTTGTATTGCCTTTCCGATACGATGATGCGTGCTGCCAGCGAAATGGGAGAATTCGCAGTCGCGCAGCTGGATAATATGAAAGGTGAATTGGAAAACATTCATTCACAGGATCGAATTGCGAAACAAAAAGAAGGAGGCTGCACGAAAGAGGAGGTAAAGAGACTGCAGGAACAGTATGCCAGGATTGCAAAGAAAATTGTGAGAAAAAATCCGTCACTTTTGCTGGACAGGAGCTGTCGTTTGAGTCAGGAGATTCTGGAATACGTTTCACATAATTTTCGCGATCCGGAGCTGAATGTATCCGGAATCGGACAGCATTTTGAGATGTCGGCGAATTATCTGTCTACCGTCTTTCACAAGGAGACAGGAAAAAAGCTGGTTGAGACAATTGCCAGAATGCGGGTTGATGAGGCAAGCAGACTGCTGAAGAAAGGTGAGAATGTGAACAAGGCCGGGGAAGAGGCCGGTTTTCGAGACACCACGACATTTATTCGAACCTTCAAAAAATATATGGGAAAAACACCGGGACAGTTAAAAACAGAGTGTGCAGCCTGAGAAACTTGATGAGAAAAAACGCACAGAAACATAGTCTGCTTCAAAGTTTTGCTGTGCAAAGAAACGAACAGAAAAACAAAAAAGAAAATTCAAAAATAAAAAATGCTTTTTTGCCTATCCAATCTGGGAAAATGATTATATAGAATGCATAAAGAGTGTGTTATAGTATGTAGTGTTTAGCAAATAGACA
>JAQYOA010000084.1 GCA_028727605.1 Lachnospiraceae bacterium | reverse complement strand
ACCTGTATAAAATTTTCAATGTTCTTTCAATTTAGCCTTGACTTTTTATTTGCAGGCTTTTTTGAGTTGTTCGCCAAAGGAACCTGATATCCGTTTTCCCCTTCCTCATTTGATACAAATCATCCGCTTTCCTGCGGATATTTTTCCCGTGTCTATGGTTTCTATCCTATGATAATCATCGGTGTTGCAAATGATCAGAGGCGTAGTTGTCTGATATCCTTCGCTTCGGATGCCCTCAAGATCAAAAGAAATAAGAAGATCTCCCTTTTGTATCGTTTGACCATCTGATACGTGAACATTAAAATATTTTCCTCCAAGCTTTACGGTATCAATGCCTATGTGAAGCAGGATTTCGCATCCCTCATCTGATATCAGATTGATTGCATGCTTTGTATCAAAAATCATTGCAACTTTTCCGTCGCATGGCGAATAAAGTTTTCCCTCCTCCGGCTCAATTGCCGCACCTTCACCGAGAATTTTCTGTGAAAAAACTTCGTCCTCAACCCTCTCAAGGGGAATCACCGTTCCGTTCATGTAAGCGGTAAGTACAATCTGTTTCTGTTCTGCTTCTTTTTCCATAAACTCCTCCAGATTCGACTTCACCACCGACACCTGCGGTCCGTAAATAACCTGTACTCCATTCCCTTTGCAAATCACTCCCGAAGCTCCGCTTTGTTTCAAAACCGTATCGGAAACCAAATTTGCATCCACTACTGTAACTCTCAGCCGCGTTGCGCAGCAGTCCACGTCCGAAATATTTGCCTTTCCTCCCAGTCCTTCCAGAATCAAGGCACTTGTCCTGTCACTGTTATCAGCGGCAGATTCCGATTTCGCGCTTTGCTTTTTCGCCTCCAGATCTTTTCTGGTGTAAAGTTTTGCATCCTGGCCGTTCTCTTCTCTCCCCGGGGTTTTGTAGCTGCATTTTTCAATCATAAAGAAGAACACAAAGAAATATACAATCGCAAAAATCAGGCCGACAATCAGGATCCAGATCCAGTTTGTTTTCCTGTTTCCCTGCAGGATTCCAAATAATGTAAAGTCAATTACACCTCCGGAAAAGGTCATGCCCACTGTGACATTCAGGATATGCATAATCATATAGGATAATCCTGCAAGCACACAGTGAACCGCATACATCGCTGGTGCAGCGAAAAGGAATGTGAACTCCAGAGGCTCTGTAATTCCCGTAAGCATTGAAGTAAGCGCAGCAGAAAGAAGAAGTCCGCCCACCTGCTTTTTCTTTTCCGGATACGCAGTTTTGTATATCGCAAACGCCGCTGCCGGAAGGCCGAAGATCATCACCGGAAACTTTCCCGTCATAAATCTTGTGGCAGAGACGGAGAAATGTTCCGTACTTTTGGATGCCAGTTCTGCGAAGAAAATATTCTGTGCTCCTGAAATGACATTTCCGTCAACCACCATCGTGCCTCCAAGATCGGTCTGCCAGAAAGGAATATAGAATACATGATGCAGGCCAAAGGGAATCAGTGCACGTTCAATCAGCCCGTAAAGAAAAGTTCCTGCGTATCCTGATTCGAGAACAAGAATGCCAAGACGGGAAATTCCATTCTGAACCACAGGCCACACAAAAAACATGACAATTCCCACAAAAAGGTACACCACGGATGTTATAATCGGAACAAACCTCGTTCCGCCAAAGAAAGAGAGCACCTGCGGAAGTTCTGTTTTGTAAAACCGGTTGTGAAGAGCAGCTGCGCCAAGCCCTACAATGATTCCTCCAAAGACACCCATCTGCAGGGTTGTAATTCCGAGTACCTGTGCAGCTGTGTTTTCCGCCATCGCAGAAACTCCGCCCTTCAATTCGATCAAGGTACTGATCGCCATATTCATAACAAGATAACCAATTACACCGGAAAGTGCGGCAGCCTCTTTTTCCTTTTTGGCCATTCCAATCGCAACACCCATTGCAAAAAGCAATGCCAGATTATCAAAAATGATACTGCCAGTTTCTTTCATGATGGTCAGAACAGAATAGAAGATTCCTCCCTGTCGTATTGCACCGGTAAGATGATACGTCTCAAGAGTTGCCAGATTCGTAAAAGAACTTCCGATTCCCAAAAAAATTCCTGCGATGGGAAGTATTGCGATGGGAAGCATAAAAGATCTGCCCACTCTCTGCAATACCCCGAAAATTTGATCTTTCATGTGGAATAATACCTCCATATTTCTTCTTCTCTATCTATTCCACATTTCTCCGACAAAATTCATCTATTCGCAAGACTGATGATAAAAAAATTGACAATCTGCTTTTCACACCTTATAATGGACACATGTATATTTTACAACATCCAATACATTTCGATTCGACGCAAAAACAACATATCATCCTATTATGTCGAATTTGTGTAAGAAAAAGGAGGATGAACTGTGATAAAAAAAGAAAATCAAAGAATCGCTTTGACGAAACGTCTGTTGAAAGAAAGCCTTCTTCAACTTATGACCCAGAAAAACATCCAGAATATCTCTGTGAAGGAACTCTGTGAAACCTCCGGCATCAATCGTTCCACTTTTTATAATCACTATTCCTGTCCCGCCGATATCCTGACAGAAATTGAAAGCACTGTAATTGAAGATCTCGAGGCGATTTGGAAGAAGGAGTTTGAAAAAGGATACTGGCCGCTCAACAAGCGAATCGAGGCCCTTTGTACATACATTATGGAGCATCATGACCTGTTCAAACTGCTTCTTCGGGACAGTGATACTTCTTCTGGTTTTCCGGCACTTCTCATGAAAGCCACCCATGTCCGCATGACCTATGAACGAGTATTTTCTTATGCCAAAAGCGAAGATAACAAACAGCTGATGACCACATTTCTGTCCAATGGAACCTATTATATGATTCGCCAGTGGGTACTGGAAGATATCCCAAAGACGCCGAAAGAAATCGGAGATTTGATTTACATGGTTGCAACACAAGGTTGGGAAAAAAAGAAATAGGAGGAATGTCGAATGGAACCCAATACACAAAGTCTACATGCTCAGTTCTCATCCATGACAGATAGTGAAGTGATAGAATGGATGCAGGATCATACCAATGCCTTTCAAAAAATAATGACCTATTATCGCTGCGCATTAATGGAAATAGAAACAAAATTCAATGTGCTGAACGAAGAATATTCTCTGCAGTATGACCGAAACCCAGTCAGCAGTATCAAATGTCGTCTGAAAACACCGCAAAGCATTCTGGAAAAACTCAGTCGAAAAGGCATTGCACCTTCCGTCTCTGCCATTGAAGAGAACCTGAATGATGTTGCCGGTGTCCGTGTGATCTGTTCTTTTCCGGAAGATGTATATACCCTGGCTGACGTCTTTCTGAAACAGGACGATATTACCCTGATCGAGCGGAAGGATTACATTTCGCACCCAAAACCCAATGGATATCGCAGCCTTCATCTGATCGTCTCAGTTCCGATTTTCCTCGCAAATGAAAAAAGACCCATGAAGGTGGAAATCCAGCTCCGCACAATTGCCATGAACTGCTGGGCTCATCTGGAGCACCAGCTGCGCTACAAAAAAACACGTGACTTCAGTGAGCAAATGAATGCAGATCTGGAACTCTGTGCAAGATTAAGCGCCGAACTGGATCTCCGTATGGATGCTTTAAGGCAGTCAGTTGATTCGGATACATACATTTCTTATGAGAATCTGCTGGAAACACACCCAAAATTTTCTTAATGCAATAGAAAAACCTGTGATTGTTTTTAGACAAGAGAAAGCGCCTGTGAACATACACACAGACGCTTTCTCTTGTCTTTTTTTCCTTCAAAAAGGTATCTTTGTTATAGGTTCTCAGATATTTACACGCTTCCAGGTTAAGCCATCAAGAATTCAGGATTGACATGAATTCATCACCGGTGATCGTCTCCTTCTCATACAGGAATTTTGCCAGTTCATCCAGCTTTTCTCGATTCTCTGTCAGGATTTGTTTTGCCTTTTCATGCTGTGCCTTCACCATACTGATCACCTGATAATCAATCTTTGCCTGAAGTTCCGCAGAACAAGCCAGAGAGGCGTCACCACCCAGATACTGATTGGACACAGTTTCCAAAGCCACCATATCGAACTCATTGCTCATACCATACCGGGTCAGCATGGCCCTGGCCAGTTTGGTGGCCTGCTCAATGTCGTTAGAGGCACCGGTACTGATTGACCGGAAAATCAGTTCCTCAGCCGCGCGTCCGCCTGTATAGGTGGCAATCTTCGTCTCCAGTTCTTCCTTTGTCATCAGATAGTGATTTCCCTCATCCACCTGCATGGTATAGCCAAGAGCACCGGAGGTACGCGGCACAATAGTGATCTTCTGCACAGGAGCAGAATTTGTCTGCTTTGCCGCCACCAGAGCATGACCGATCTCATGATAGGCCACCACCAGTTTTTCATGATCGGTAAGGATCGCGTTCTTCTTCTGATATCCGGCAATCACAACCTCAATGCTCTCCTCCAGATCTGCCTGGGTCGCATAATATCGGCCATCCCGGACTGCACGCAGCGCCGCTTCGTTCACAATATTTGCCAGTTCTGCGCCGGATGCACCGGATGCCATGCGGGCAACCTTCACAAAGTCCACATCCTCGGCAACTTTAATCTTCTTCGCGTGAACCTTCAAAATCTCCTCGCGACCCTTCAGGTCAGGCAATTCCACCGGTACTCTGCGGTCAAAACGGCCGGGACGGGTCAACGCAGGGTCAAGGGATTCCGGCCGGTTGGTTGCAGCCAGAATAATAACACCGGTGTTCCCCTCAAAGCCATCCATCTCAGTGAGCAACTGATTCAATGTTTGCTCCCGCTCGTCGTTTCCGCCCATACCTCCTGCATTACGTTTCTGTCCAATGGCATCAATCTCGTCGATGAATACGATACAGGGAGCCTTTTCCTTTGCCTGCTTAAAAAGATCTCTTACTTTGCTGGCACCCATGCCCACGAACATTTCCACAAATTCAGAGCCGCTCATAGAGAAAAACGGCACATTCGCTTCGCCGGCAACTGCCTTTGCCAGCATAGTTTTACCGGTACCGGGAGGTCCCACCAGCAAAATACCCTTTGGCATGGAAGCACCGATTTCTTTATACTTGTTCGGATTATGCAGGTAATCGACAATCTCCTTCAGGTTATCCTTTGCCTCATCTTCACCCGCCACATCGGAGAATTTGATGCCGTCAGAGGATTTCACATAAACTTTGGCATTACTCTTACCCATATTGAACATCATAGCATTGGAACCGCCGCCCTGCTTATTCATGAGCTTTTTCGACATGATCTGTCCGATGCCAAAGAAAATTATCAGCGGCAGTACCCAGGTCAGCAGGATGGACAGAAATGGTGACGCTTCTTCTATGATCTCCCCGGAAAATTGAGCGCCGGAAGCTTTCAAACGATTCACCAGATCGGGATCTTCCAGCAATCCAGTCTTATAAACTGTTGTTTCTTCTTTATTTGTAAAGACGATCTGATTGTCTTGTACCTGCACCCGGCCAATATTCTGATCTTCAGCCATCTGCATAAAAGTTCCATAATCGGTTTCTACGATTTGACGCTCCAGCAATTTGGGCATTGCCAAAAAGTTGAACAGCATCATAACGATCATTACAACACCCCAGTAATAAATCAATGGCTTTTTCGGCCGTTTTACCTCGTTCATTTGATTTCCTCCTTCACAATCAGCATCTTACCAGTGAAATTTCCCTGACACTTTTTCGAACTGCTCCAGCTGCCACTGTGGAATCTCATAGGGAGAATCTGTCCTTTTCATGAGCTGAACCGGAAGAATCACCGAAACAATCAAAATAACCACCAGTGCAGCCACTGCGATTGCCCAGGTAAAACCTGTGGCCAGACCCGCTGTCTGATAAATGTAGACAATACTGATAGGAAGAAACAACAGGATAGAACTTGCCATGCCCGGATTGTACCAGGTTT
The DNA here is from genome assembly GCA_028727605.1 of Lachnospiraceae bacterium. GTDB lineage: Bacteria > Bacillota > Clostridia > Lachnospirales > Lachnospiraceae > Fusicatenibacter. Next base: position 11,026 of record JAQYOA010000084.1, on the reverse strand, counting down.
TGCCCTTGATGTTCATCTCAAACACATGGCCAAGCACCTGGAACAGGTTAAAGAGCATTGTGGCCAATCCAAGCCAGATAACATCCGGGAAGATGATTGCAAAAATATAAAAAACATAGGCGGACAGATTGACAATCATAATGGAATTCCAATTGCCGGGATAGTTTCGGTAACGCTCCTTTTCACCCCAAAATACCTTGTTGATGACCACCGGACCGCCGCCAGGCATAGCATACTCTTCAAACTGATGAAGCGGCAGCGCCATCAAAGACGCAAGCAGTAACTTTTGGATCAGACTCAGATCCGCTCCGCAGAACAAGGCCCAAAAAGCGATACAGATAAATGCAATCAAGCCGATCCGAAACCAGTTGTTTCTAACAAAATTCATTTTTCTACTTCCTCCTTTTCGTAAAATCCATCGCATTCAGCGGCGTTTTACTGACATCGCAAAACATCCATCACAATGATGTTTCACATTTCACTTTAAACATATTATAATAGACATATGTAGTATTTACAACAATCAATCCATTTTGTTTTGATGTAAAAACGACATTGAAACAAACGATGTCGAATTAAGTAAAAAATAATTTTCTTGTACAAACAACCGCTTCTATATCTTTACCTGTGACAATGATCTCTGTACAGTCCCGGCAGTATTTCAACCAAATTACGATATTCCACACAGCAATGCTCTGCCATTCCACGAGCCAGTTTTTCCGTCATCATCCTTTTTCGAAGCCAGGGAGCCATCGTTTTTCCAAGCCAGAATCGGCTGATCAAAAAATGTCCGGAGCATGACCAAACTGGCCAGCTCCGGGCATTTTTCCCGTGAGAATTTCTCATCTACAGTAAAATTATTCAATTCAAAGAAAACCAAAGTCCAAGTACACTCAAACTGTTGCTCAGCTTTCTGTAAACCTCCTCAAGCGTTTCCTGCATTCCATTGCACACCCAGACATCCAGGGTTGTCGGTATCAATGCTTCCGGGTGATTATTCTATAATTCATTTTTTTGACAACCTTCGCTTTTCCAAAGGAAGAATAAAGATTTCTTGTTTTTTCTTCCCATGCGGATATAGAGAATTCTTTAGCGCCTTTCTGTATTCCTCTGTTTATACATTCGGAAATCACTGCTTTAGCAAAACCTTTGTTTTCATATCCCTTTTTTGTTGCTACTGTTTCAATCTCCATAAATTGATTATCCGCATCATATAAGCCCATACAAGTAGAAACAGGTTCGTCTTTTTCATTAAGCAGCAAAATGGAAAGTTCGGGAATTAAAATAGGATTCTTTCGTGCATATTTGTAAGCATGGTCAAGAACATCATCATAAATCCCCTCGGGATTAAATGCATAGTACCTTAAAAGTTCAGCTGCTTCCTGGTTTAAATACTCCTTTTGAGAACTCATAGAAAAACCTTTCGGTAATTCTATTCTGTGAGTAACAATATCCGATAAATTATATGTGTAAGTGCAATCGGCATCATTGCAATAAACAAAGCCTTTCTTTTCAAGAACAGTTCTCTGATCTTCATCATTTTCGGGAACAGTTATAACACAGGATTGGTTGAAATTTCCACCTGCTAATAAGAAATCAATCATTGAGTATATCAGTTCTCTATTTTTAAAAGAAAGAAGATAATAACTGTTTCCAAAATTTTCCGTTATAACAATTCCACTCAGCTTACCTGTGCTGTCAAAAAATAGTTACGCCTGTTTTTCAAAATAAGAATCTATTTGACTTTCCCTGCTCCATCTCCCATATTTCCATCCACATATTCTTCCTAACGACCAATCGCATAAATGCTCACGATTCAAATCAGAAACCAGCTCACACATCTGATCAAAATCATTCGATTTCTCTACATAAGTCCGATGCCAAAACATAATGATTCACCTCAAACAAAAGATTCATAATTTAAGTATCAAAATTTTATGATTGTGCCGCCTCCCATTCTTCCGTGAACTGTCTGATTGATTGCTGACGCTGGGTACGATCATCACTCACAGCTCTCGTTACGATCTCAAACAGCTTATCGCTGAGCTGCCAGTTTTCCCGTGTACGGTTATACTCGCCAAAGAGAGCAAAAGCGGTAGCGCCAATCGTATAAACGTTTGTAATTTCATCAATATAAGCTCCGAGCTGATATTCTTCCGGCGACTGGAAAAGAGAGCTGCCCCACATATGTCCCATATCGTTTCTGCATGGCTGCTTACGAAAAAGGTCTATATCGCAGATCGTTGTCCTGCCGTTCTCAAAGTCGTACATAATACTGCCATCATAGAAATCAATGGCAACATAGTTTTGAGAAACTACATATTCAAAGAAGCGCAATATATCGTGAAATACGGCAAGTCTGTCGCTAACGGGAAGCTGCATGAAGCGATGGTGCGCTGCAGGGTACATTCTTCCCATGCAGTCTCCTTCAGCCCACTTGAATATCATAGCGAAACCACCGCCGATCTCTTTTGCTTCGATAAGCTCAATTAAGCTTTCGTGCTTCAGTTCACTGTAAATTGGCAGGGTTCTTTTCAGACGTGCAACCGCATCCGCAGGATCGCCGTCATACTGCTCAGTAGGAGCACCAGCGAACTTAACGAAGCAGCGCTGACCTTCCTTTTCTATGCCAAAGCAAATATTTCCGGAATCCTGGTCATCATAAATCTTGAACACGGTTCCGTATTCCTTCAAAAACTGAAAATCAAAAGCACTTTTCAGTTTAAACGGAACACCATCCATGTACTGTAAATAATATCCTTTGAAATACCAGGTTGGCACTGGATTACGCATATTGTCATACCAGGAAAGAACCTCTTTCGCCTGGTTTTGCATGGTATTTATTTCATCCTGTCCAAACGGAATTGCCCAATATAAAGACGATAAAGTATTACTTGAAATGTAAAGAGCAAGCAATCTCCAAAACTCCATAGGAACATGATCATCAAAGTATCCATTCACCATACCGGAGGCAAAAAGAGGTGATTTTCCGGCACACCATACAATACGGTTAAATTCCTCCCACGGATCGCCATAATCATTGCGATTAAAGTCGATAATGCAAAGCTTTCCGTTTCGGTCAATCATCATATTTCCGATGTGATAATCTCCGTGCTGATATACCTGCGGTCTGTCTTTGAGTAAATGGCGGTTTTCGTTTATGTAATTGATAAATGCCTGCCCGTTTTCATACTTAATCGGGCACTCACCATACTTTTTGATTTTAGAATCTATCTTGCGGTTAAAACGAATTTCCCAGTCTTCCTGTGTCGCAGGAGCAGAGATCGAGTGGATCTTGCGAAGAATCCGTCCTGCTTCAAGACCGAATACATATTGCTCAGTATCCGAATAATCCGACATAACCTGTTCCGCATCTTCGCCGTCAATCCAGCTTTGAATAGAATACACTCCATCCTCACAAGTACCAAACTCGATTGGCCGGCACATAGGCACTCCCAAAGAAGCAACCTGTTTCATCATATTAAACTCGATCTGCTTTGTATCATACTGTGCAATATCGGACACACGGTAAAGATAACGTGTCCCGTTTCCATCAGTAACACAGTACTTTTTGTCCCCTGACCAGCCCTTATGTATTGGTTCTTTCGTTATAAATTTCATTGATACCTCATATAATCAAGTGTTTTTGTAAATTTCCATTCGTTCTATCATAAGTCTATTGTATTCATGCTTCCTAAAAAGTCAAGGTTACATATGTCAAAACAGGCACAGCGATTGTCACTGTGCCTGTTTTGACTGATGATTCTGTTCAGCGAAATAATGTTCCGCCGCATACACTCTCTCCGCCTACCATAATCTGATTGCTGTTTACGCCAAGCTCATCTGAATGATCCGCAAGGAATTTCAGTGCAGCGTAGCAATCCTCCAGCGCGGCCGGATAGGGCGCTTTCCAGGAGAGCCGATATGCCGGTGTGACGGCATCCTGTTCATTCGCAGCGGGCGAAAGGCAGACCGTTCTGCCGCTAGGGTGAATTTGAAATCATTGGACCGCAAATTGTTCCAGACAAACTCCAGAAGCTCCCGGTCAGCATTGACCGTGATCCCTTCCTCGATGTCTGTTTCACTTTCGATCTTCTTCTCCCATATATTTTCATCCGGACTGATTCAAAAAGTGCAGATGGTCCGGTTCAGTTCCGGATCATCCTCCACAAGTCCGAACCGAAGCACTCCATCAAAGAGCTGCTTCGCTATATCGAGGAACAGAAACACAGCGAGATGCTTTTTTCATTTCTGCGGAAGTGAAAATGCACCCGGCATTGTACCGAGTGCATTTCCTCACTTTCCAAACAAATCGCTGTGCGTTCCTGTTCGGGATAATGCCAAAACGAGCAAATCATTCTCAATCCGATAGACCAATAACCAATCCGGCTGGATATGGCACTCACGATGTCCGACCCAGTTTCCGGTCAGGGCGTGGTCTTTATTCTTTTCCGGAAGCTGTTCGCCGCTTGCCAGTTTGCGAATGATGTCGTCAAGAAGATCAATATCAAGATGTCGCTTCATTGCCATCTTGTAGTCTTTCTTAAACTGATTTGTCCAAATGATGTCTAAATGTTTACTCATTCTTTCAACTCTCTCAGTGCTTCCTCTACATCAGAGTAGCGTTTCACAGACGGGTCACGGGCAATGCGTTCTGCTTCCAACATTGCCGCCATAGTCTCCTTGTTCGGCTGCTCTATACGAACATCAAAAGGAAAACCGCCGACGCGGAGAGACTGGCGAAGAAACACATTGATAGCGGTGGTAAGGTTAATGCCTAATTCACCATACATCGCTTCGGCCTGTTTCTTAATATCGCTGTCCATACGGACGCTGAAATTAGTTGTGGTAGCCATGAATGTCAACTCCTTTCCTTGCTACTGCACTTATATTATACGCATTTTGCGTTGCATAATCAACTTATTAGATGAAAATTTCACAAAAAAGGCTTCGACCAATCCTCCGTATCGAAGCCGTATTCGTCTTCGGGAACGTGCTTTCCGGAGATTCCGGCTACCAGCACCATAATATCCAACCCGCCGAACTTTTCGACACACGATGCAACGGCAGCTTTGCATTGTTCCTCGTCTGAAACATCACAGAGCGCATAACCGGCTTCGCCTCCTGCGGCTTCAATATCAGCAACCTGCTACTTCAATTCTGATTCATGACGAGCCAGTAAAAACATTTTTGCCCCATGCTCAGCCAATTTTCTGGCCGCACCGCTTCCGATTCCACGGCTGGAGGCTCCTGTAATCAAGACTGCACGGCCACTGATATCCATTAAGTCTTTTGCCATAATGATTTTTCTCCTTCCTGAAGATTGTTATGTTCGTTTTACTTTTCACACCCGGAACACCCCATGCAATGTCCGGAGCGCTGCCACAGTTCGTCAGCCACTTTTGCCCATGCGGCTGCTTTTTCTTCGCATTTATCGCTGTACTCTTTTGCAGTTTCCTGGGCCTGATAATCGGTGCTCTTCGCTCCGCTTTCCGCTACCAATTTGGTAAGCGCTCCGGGATTATCCAGTACGGGACAGGGACGAAGCAGATTGTCATTGAAGGGCTGATTCCGGCGGTAACCCATAAACAACGGGGATTGCAGCGCCTCCAGCAGAGTCTTTTCCCGAATGTTGGAGTCCGAATAATGGATAAACGCACAAGGCTCGATATCTCCGCCCGCATTGATGTGCAGATACCGTCTGCCCCTGCGATACAGCCGCCGACATAACCGGGGCCGTTCTTTTCTTTATAGCCGGAGTATTCTCCATCATTCCAGAAGTCCATTGTAAAAATCGGTTTGGTGCTCCGGAACTTCCTCACCTGCTCGTACATGAACTTGCGCTGCTCTGCTGTAACCATTAGCTCAGGAGCAGCATCCTTACCTACAGGCATATAGGTAAAGAACCAGCAGAACTTCGCTCCCCATTCTACCATTTTGTCAAAATAGGCTTCGCTGCCAACATCATATACATTGGCGCTGGTATAGCAGGCAGAAATACCGAAAGGCAGCTTCTTCTCCTTCAAAATCTCCATGGCGCGCATGATCTTTTGGTAAGTACCCTTTCCACGGCGGCTATCCGTGGATTCTTCAAATCCCTCGGCGCTGATGGCGGGAATGAAGTTCTTCACCCGCAGCATTTCATCCGCGAACGCCTCATCAATCAAGGTTGCGTTGGTAAACGCGGAGAACATGGAATCGGGATGCGCTTCGCAGAGCCGGATCAGATCCTTTTTACGCACCAGCGGTTCGCCACCGGTATACAGGAAGAAGTAGCAGCCCAAGGCATTAGCCTGATTCACAATATCATCCAGTTCCTCATAGGTCAGGTTCATTTTGTTTCCATATTCCTCTGCCCAGCAGCCAACACAGTGGAGGTTGCAGGCGGAAGTGGGGTCCATCAGAATCGCCCAGGGAATATTACAGTCGTACTGCTCGGTCAGCTTATCATGAATTTCTCCATGCTTGAGGGTGGCATTGATCACGAATGTTTCAAAAACCGTGCGGCGAACTCCCGGATTAACATTCGTGAAAATATCCAGGATCAACCGGTACCAGTTGTTTTCCGGATCAGTAAGAATATTTCTAATAGCCGAAAGCTGCACACTCAGAGAAGAATCTTCCGGGATGAATTTATCCATGTATTCGCCCATTTTCGGCAGGCGATTCACCGGGTCCTTGTCTAGGTAATCATACACCTTCCTCAGAGCAGCAATCAAAATGTTGTTTTTTACTCTCATAGCAGTTTCTCCTTTTTTTGTAAAACCATTGCCCCCAGTTTTTCCTTTCTGGGACAGAGGTTCGAGTCTTCATTTGAAATTGAGAGTATACTGCCTGCTCTTACAGGCAGCATACTCCATATGTAGGTCATTTCTTTTTCTTCTTGTAGATCACTACACCGCCGACAACGCCGACAACAGCGACAGCCGCAACAATAATTGCAGGAACCATATTTTCACCTCCTCATCATTCAGTAAGCACATTGTAGCCAGCTTTCGTAGCCGTTGTTCCAATTCTGGAATCCATTTTCCATTCTATCTTTGATCTGTTCCTGAAAAGTCATGATAATTTCCTCCTAAAATATAGTTTATAAAACAGTTTGGTTTGTGCTGCGAATTACTTCTTGCGCTTTTTGATAACGATCGCACCAATGACAACAACGACAGCAACTACAGCGATAACAATTACAACTGGACTCATGTGGTTTCCTCCTCTCTTATGTGATGGGATTATTGTAGTGCAGTTATGTTCTTGAAGTGTTCAAGTAATGTTTTAGGAATATTAAACCTGATAATTATTGCATAAAACAAACAGGCACAGCGATTGTCACTGTGCCTGTTTTGATTGATGATTCTGTTCAGCGAAATAATGTTCCGCCGCATACAAATATTGCTTTTCAAATTCCGCTGCAGCCTGCTTACTAATCTTACGCATCGGTGTAAGCATATCGAAGGCGTGAAAACAATTCGGATAAACATCCACGGAAGTCGGGATTCCGGCTTTTTTCAGGTTCTCAACATAGGTAAGTGTTTCGCAGTAGAACGGCTCAATATCGCCTACAAAGGTGTAGGCCGGCGGCAAACCTGAATAATCCGTCTGACGGGCGGCTGCGGCATAGGGAGAAACATCCTGTCCATAGTTTTCCCCAAGATAGGCTTTCCAACCAAAGTGGTTTCTTTTGGTATTCCACACCGGGGCATGATTGTCTTTTGAAGAGTCCGTATCCCGGTCATCCAGCATGGGATAGAGCGGCATCTGAAAAGCAATATTCACTTCTCCCAGATCCCGGGCATACATACAAAGTGCTGCTGAGAGTCCACCTCCCGCGCTTTCTCCGCCGACCATGATCTGACTGCTGTTTACGCCAAGCTCATCTGAATGATCTGCAAGGAATTTCAGTGCGGCATAGCAATCCTCCAGCGCAGCCGGATAGGGTGCTTCCCAGGTGAGCCGGTATGCCGGTGTGACCACAACCGCACCGTACTTTTTTACAAGACCGATAGCGCGGGACATATAGATCATTTCTGCCATCCCTGTTATGTAGCCCCCGCCATGTATCCAGAGAATCCCCGGCGTTTTTTCTTTCGGCTTTGCGCTTTGGGTCGGGCGCAGAATGAGCACTTTCATATCCCTTCCAGTGGATGGGATTTTTTTGTTTTCTACTGTATACCGTTTGTACTTTTTCATAACAAGACTCCAGTAAACTTATTTCATCAATTCCTCTGTTAATCTGAGAATTTCGGGAGCGATCTTTTTACGCTCCTTTTTCAGCACATGGTTATTCAGCGGATAGGCGATGCCGATCAGAACCATACCTGCAATTCCTATGACAATTCCAGCAACCAGGGAAAAATCCCCAAGAGCCGTTCCCAGTTCCGTCATAGCAAAACTCATTCCCAATCCCAGAACCAGCAAACCGATGACCCCGACCACAATAGATACCATCGCAGCTTTTTGTGTTACCTGTGCATCCAGGCGGTGAATCTGTTCCATTTTGGTTTCTTCCTTTGGAAGATACTTTCTGCGGATTCTTTGCAGTTCCTCCTGCTCCTTTGCAGAATAGGTATACTGAAACATTTCATTCTTCTGATTATCGTCCATATTTGATTCTCCTGTTTCGATTTGATAGGAAAACCCTATCAAATCAAGATTTCTGAAAGATTTGCGTTATGTTTATGAATTATGAAAAAAGCGGATTTTCCTATGTGCAATGACAATCATACGGATTGCCATTCCCTGAATAAACAGCACGGTGGCCGCTCCGGTAGCGCCTAACATGATTCTTTTGAAAAGCTCACTGCTATCATTGCCAAAGGCAGTAAGCATCGCTGTCTCCAGGGTCAGCATAGATACCGCAGAAGAAGCCAGGGAAATTGCTTTGGCAGCAGAATAGACCGGGCTGTCATATTTTCGATACTGAATGGCCTGGACAATCGCCATCGTCAGGGAGGCAAAAGTAAACACCGCCATGGCGATGGTGGTAATCTCGTGATGCCGGAAAGTACGGTTTTGCCATACAATATACAGGATAATGACAAAAAGGGAGAGCGTCATCAACAGAAGGAACACACCACAGAAACGGTATTTTTTCAGTTCCTCCAGCCTTTTCTCACCAGGGCCGTATTTTCTGGCATGTCCTGCAAGCAGGATACGCATCCCTGCCAGCAGAGCATAGTAGCAAGCCATCGCATAAAACCAAATCGAAGCGTGGTAAAGGCCCAGGCCGAATTGAAAGACCGAGAAACCTACATTGAGCACCAGAGAACTGAACAGGGATAAATTCACTCTTAACCGGACATCTGACCTGTAACGCAGCACATACTTATTTTCCTGCCAAAACTTTCGCAGCTGCCGAACGATCTGTGGGATACGAATACAGAGAGTCATCAGCGTGTAGAAGGAAAGCGCATAGGATACGATGCTTACCACATCCTCCGGCGATGCGGCCAAAAAAGAATAGATCAGCAGCACCGTCAAGATGGGAACCAACAGAAGGAGTACAATCCAATGGGGAATCAGGAATGCCTTCAGCAGCTTTTTGAAACCATTCATAGCTTTCTCCCAATGGTCACTGTGAATGCGCTTCCTTTGCCCGGAGCGCTTTCCACATGGATGGTTCCATGCAGAATATCCACGACCCGCTTCACTAGGGCAAGACCCAGACCATTGCCCTGGGCTGCATGAGAAGTATCTCCCTGATAAAATTTCTCAAAGATATGCGCGCCGGTCTCGGCGGACATTCCACAACCGGTATCCCGTACCGTAATGACGGCATCCTGTTCGTTCGCCGTCAACGAAAAGCAGACCGTTCCGCCGCTGGGGGTGAACTTGAAAGCGTTGGACAGCAGATTGTTCCAGACAAGCTCCAGAAGCTCCCGGTCAGCATTAACCGTGATCCCTTCCTCGATGTCTGTTTCAATTTCAATATTCTTCTGCTCCCATATATTTTCATATTGCAGCAAGGCTTCACAAAGTTGTTCGCTCAGGTCATAGACCGCTGCATTTGGATAAATCTGTTGGTTTTCCAGCTTGTTCAGTTTCAAAATATTGCTCATCATGGTTGCCAGCCGCCTTGCCCCGTCGGTAACACCTTTGGCATATTCTATCCGTTTTTCGTCCGGCAGCTCCGGCGCTTGCATCAACGTGCCATAATTCTGCATCACAGCCAGAGGTGTTTTCATTTCGTGGGACACATTGGCAATAAAATCTGTCCGCAGGGTCTCCACGCCATCCAATTCCTGCGCCATTTGATTAAAACAATCAATGATCTCATGAAAGCTGTCATCATACCCCCACTTGCTGACCGGTTTTACCCGGACCGAAAAATCTCCGGCAATCATCCGTTTTGCGGCGTCCTTGATATGACGGACACTGCGCTCAACCGTCAGCTTTCGGCGCAGGGCGTCGATTACAACCACCAGAAGGCTTAGGGCGATGACATTGAGAAAGGTCAGCTTAGCGGCAGCCTGAAGATTTTCTCCCGTCAGTGTGACGCCCAAGGTTTCGGTGAATTTGACTGTAAACAGGGACACACAACAGATGACAAGAAATGCCACCAGGAAAAAGAACATGAGGTATCGGGCTATGCCCCGCAGCATCCGCTTCACTTGACCACCGCCTTATAGCCCAGGCCGTGAACGGTTTTGATCTCAAAGTCATCACAGGCTGCCAGTTTGCTTCTCAGCTTCGTCATGTAGACATCCACCGCTCTGGGCGCCGTTTCCGTGTCCGCATCCCAGAATTCTTCCATGAGCTGCTGGCGGGTGAACGTTTTCTTCGGATAAGACAGCAGCTTGTAAAGAATACTGAATTCCCGCCTGGTCAGATTGATTTCCTCACCGTCCAATTCCGCGGTAAACTCATCCACATCCATGGTAAATTTACCGATTTCCAGCTTACGGCTGGAGGCAATCTTTGCCCGCCGCAAAAGAGCACCGATCCGCAGAAAAAGCTCGTCCAGATCAATAGGTTTTACCATATAATCGTCCACTCCAATGCGGAATCCCTGCTGTTTGGAAGCAAAATC
>JAQYOA010000083.1 GCA_028727605.1 Lachnospiraceae bacterium | reverse complement strand
GCGGGTACGAGATCGAGGAAACATTATAAAGAAGCAGTTTGCAAGATGCAGAAAAGGCCGGAGGTATGCGCACACCTTTGCAAGAGTTTTCTCTGAGAGGTTGGTATCACATTTTGATACCACCAACCGCTCAGAGAAAACAGATAAATATTTTTCCGCAAAGTGAAATTTTCGAGATATTGTGATAGTAACAGGGGATAATCAAGGCTCTTTCATGCGTTATACTTTTACGGAATAGAGGTGCCGATTAGTAAGGAGAGAAGTTTGTGAAATATGAAATTGGGGACTTTGTCAGTAAACCTGTTACCGCATTTCTGGAAACATTCTTTAAGCTCTATCCAACAGCCACAGAAAAAGAGCTTGTTTATTATATATCTGGTAATGTACTTGAACCTATCGGCAGGGTATGTGACCCGACAGTCCCGATGAATCAGAAAACATGGGGAGTCAGCCACTATATCATGGAAGATGTAGGTCCGGGACCGGAATTTCTGAAACTCAATTTCAAACGGCCGACAGATTTTGGATATGACGAAAGTATTATCGGAACAGGCAAATGCAGTTCTATGGTATGCGCCATCGGAGAAAGCAGCTGTGCGGCAGCCATGGATGGTATTATGAAACCTTACCAAAGCTGATTTTCTCCTAAAATGTCAGGTGTGCTCTGTTTGAGTCATTCCGCTTCAAAAGACGGATGCTGGAATGATCCAATCAGAGCCTATTATTTATCCGGTTTTTGTGCGGAATTTTTATTGTTGTGGTAGCTCTTGCGATTTATCCCGCAGGCGTTCCAGTAAATGTCCTATGGCGAACATAACGGTTTCGTAATGCATAAAATCCAGAATATTTGTATCGACCAGGATTTGTAAACTGGCCGGAAATTCTTCATCTGCGTCCCAGAAATGGAGGATAACATCCAAAAAAGAAAACAGCGGCAGGCGGTAGCCGACATCCGAGATACCATCTGGTATTCCGCCCAAGGAGCGGCAAGCTATAGATAATGCATCTGTTTTGCCTGCAAAATGTCTGGCGCTGTTTTGAAAGAAGCCTGCGCCTTTCTGCAAAGATCCACCCCGGATGGAAGACAGACTGGCAAGATTTTTCATATTTCCCGATGCTCTGCAGTTTGGTCTGGAATAGCACAGCAGATCGTAAAGGGTCATGACTTCGTTGTAATCCGCCTGACACCAGAGGCTCTGTGACTGCCACATGACAACACCGCTCTGACGGTCAATGCGGTAATGGCGGCCGGTAAAATCAATATACAGAAAAAGATCATCGTGCTCAAGCGAAAATTTGCCGATCATTTCATCCTGATTGTATTGTAGAAAGGAATCTGCCATCTGCGTTTTCATGATTTCGTAATTTGACCAGCGGTTGTTTTTCATTTTGTCCTCCCAATGGCTGTATCTGCCTGGCGTTTATAAGCGATCGCACGCCGGGCATTTTTTCTTAATACCTCTGTCTGATCCGGTGTAATGTGGTCTGCGGTTTTGGGAATCACATACTGACGTATTGTAACATCAGAGGCTGCGGCAAGATTTTCCGGAGCCAGCAGGCTTTCGATTTCTTTTAATCCGAAAAAATTCTGTCCGGCTGACCAGTCGTGCCGGTTGAAGGGACAGACATCCTGACAGTCATCACATCCACAGATCCATTCTGCCAGCTGCTCCGGCTGGGTTCCTTCCGGCAGGATTCCCTGGGCGAAAGTTGTGAGAAAGGAAATGCAAAGCGTTGGATCCATCGTATAGGCATCAGACAATGCACAGGTCCTGCAGGATCTGCGGCAAAGTTTACAGGTATCGGGACATGGTCTGATATCATTTTTATGCAGATATTCACATTCCTGATCAATCAAATATCCTTCCAGCTCATAATAAGAGCCCTTCGGACCATAGAAAAAGTTGTTTTTACGGATGATTCCGATTCCTGCGGCGACAGCAGCCTCACGCAGAGAAAAACCGTATCCCGGTGCACTGTTTGGTCCGCCATGATAGTGAATCCCTGTTTCCGTCATCCACTGTTCAAATTGCAGCTTATTTTGATATTCGTTGCTGTCCGGCACTGTGTTTGGTGAGAGCATAAAAGCTTTGCCGTATTTTCCCTGTAAGGATTCCGGATATCTGTATTTTCCAAGCCAGATGCTGCATATCACAATAGATTTTGCCCAGGGATAAATTTCATGAATCTGTGTATAGTGTTCCATATCCTGGTAAAATTCCATACTCTGAGGAATTTTCTCTATTCTTTCCTTTAAATGCAATGCGTAACTGGCAAGTGCGTCGACAGGAATGATCCCGCAATCATCATAACCGTATGATAGTGCCTTTTTATAAATTTTTTCTGATAAATTGTTATCCATATGATTCCCTCCATTTGGTATTGTTTTATGGCAGAGATAGGATTGCTTTTAACTGCTGATTCATCTTTTCTATCCAGCTCTGCTCCTTGGATATGCGGTGAAGGAGCAGATTTCCTTCATAGATTGCAGTACTTAATTCTGCCAGCTTCTGCTGCCTTTCGCCGAAAATTCCTTCTTTTTCCAGCACTTCTGCAAAAATATCTTTTAAATTGGCGATGGCATTGCTGTATTCGCCAGCGAGCGTGGGATCCTGAAAAGCAAGCTCCATGCCAAGGACTGCCAACGGGCATCCGTAACAGGATTTATCCTTCAGTTCC
>JAQYOA010000082.1 GCA_028727605.1 Lachnospiraceae bacterium | reverse complement strand
AGCTTTCCGGCGTCCATCAGTCGGGCAAATATCACATTATCCTGCCTTGGCACATAACCGATTTTTACACAGTCAGCCGTTTTGATCACAATGGCATGCTTGTCGTATGGATTATCCGGTTCTCTGAAAAATTCAAGCCTGTCGTCAATATTCAGGTAGGGTTCCAGCTCTTCCATACCTTCAATATGTGTAGTTCCTGCGACATAAGTGTCAAAAAGGAAAATATCTCTTTCAAATGGTTTTGGGATGGTAAGTTCTCCGTTTTGACCATGAAGCAATCCCATAAGTCCGCCGGCACCGGATTTCACTAAATCACCCATAATCTCACCTCATCATTTCTTCGATTTTCGATTTATAAATCGAAATAAGTTCCGTGTATTCTCTGAGGATACGTTCAAGTTCCTGCCTCTTTTGTTCTGTTTTATTCTCATCTTCGAGAAGTTCTTTCATCGTGTACAGATATGTCGATTTTATTTTCTCAATGCTGTCCCTTATTGATTTCAGCAGGTTTTGCAAACGTTCTTTTTCTTCGGTAAGCTGTGTGAAAGCGTCCTTATGCTGTTCAGGCAAAGGAGTGTTGCCTGTCATTTCAGCGATAATCCTCAAAGTTCCCAGATCACCGTTTTTATATGCTTGTACTGCCTGATCAAACAAATTGGCTTGTGCTTTGGAAATATCGGGGTTAATATCAGGGTGAAGAGCTTTTACGATTTTACGATAAAGTTTTTTCAGTTCTTTGCTTTCTTCATCAGACAGAACATCTGACTTGCTTCGCTTCAGAGCGTCATTCATCTTGTCAATCTGCTCATCGAGCAGTTTCTGATACTTGGCAAATTCGGTATCCAGAACTTCTTCAATATCCGAGAGTATAATCTTTTCCTGCCGATTCTTTTTTGCCTGAATCAATTCCATTTTTCTTTTGAGTCGCAAAGCCGCACACTGAGCTTCATAAGCCTTATACTCGATACTGCCGAGTTTCAGCATATATTCTGTTTCAATGTTTTGGCAGATAACAAACTGAAGCTCGTCACGCTCAAGCATAAGCATGGATAATTCGGTACGCATTTTTTCAACTTCATTTTTCAGTTTTTCAAAATCAGGAAATACAATCACATTGTCTGTCATTCAGTCGCACCTCATTTCTGCATTGAGAATCAGCTGCATGGACTTGCCAACCTCACTGAGTGCATATTTAACACGCGGAGGAACCTCAGAATAAACTGTTCCCGTGGTACTTCTTCTTTGGTTAACACAGGCTTACCTCTTTTAAAAGGCTGCAATATAATTTAAGTATTAAATGTAGTGTAACATTCCGATATGCATCTGTCCATAGGTTATAAAAAGGAAAAACCCCGCCGCTTTTTCAAAAGCGATGGGGTTTTCCAAAAGCAGGAGGAGTGAATGGTTTTGGTGAGGGGAGAATGGGATGCGGCTCATTCGTGCTTGAACTTAGCTGCCCATTGTTTACCGAAGCTGCGCTGCTCAGATTCATCATGTCCTCTGTGACCGTGAATGACACAGGCGTTAAGCGCTGTCTCTAATTGTTCAAATTCCCCGTCACTGAGTGTTATATTCCAGGAAGCAAGATTTTCCAGAATTCGCTCTCTGTTTTTAGAACCGGGAATCGGAACTACATTTGGATATTTGTGCAGCATCCAGGCCAGTGAAATCTGAGCGTTTGTTGCATTCTTCTTTTTTGAGAATTCCGCCAGTACATCCAGAATCGGTTGGTTTGCAATCAGGTTTTCCCGGGATAACTGCGGTACATATTTGCGGACATCATCCCCTTCAAATTTGGTATCTACCGTTACTTTACCGGAAAGAAAGCCGCTGGCGATAGGTGAAAACGGAACAACACCAATTCCGTGCTGCAGACAATAGGGGAAAATTTCTTTTTCACAATCCCTTTCTACCATGGAGTAGATATTTTGAACAGCAGATACAGGTGTTACCTGATTCGCTTTTTTCAGGGTATCTGCCGAAACCTGGGAAAGTCCCCAGCCGCGTATCAGACCTGCTTTGATCAGCTGTCCCATGACCTCTGCAATTTCTTCGATGGAAAAGCGTTCATTCAGACGGTGCAAATAATACAAATCCACATAGTCTGTATGCAGGCGTTCCATAGAAGCTTCCAAATGTGCTTTGACAAAATCGTAAAGGGATCCGGAAATTTCTTCATTTTCACCAATATGATACTTGGTTGCCAAAACAATATGGCTGCGAAACGGCCTGATGGCATCCCCTACAATTTCTTCATTGTGTCCGGGATAGTATAATTCCCGTCCATAACTTTCTGCGGTATCGAAAAACGTACATCCAAAATCGTAGGCGTTTTGAATCGCCTTAATGCTGTATTCTCTTTCCGGAATTTGTCCACAGCCGTGAGAAAAACCCATACAGCCCATTCCTATCGGAGAAACTTCGATTTGCCCCAGTTTTCTGTTTTCCATTGTCTTTTTATCTCCCTATCTTTCCTTTTTTGAACAGGTTATACTGTTGTGAATGAAATGTTCTGTGTTTACTATAGCAATTTGAGCGTTTTTGCAGAAGTCTCAATTTGTTTATGAGTTATAAGTGAAAGGTTATAACTCTCTTTTCTTGCAGTTTACAACCAGTTAAGGCGGGAAATTCTATGCTTTTAATCGTGGGAGGATATCACGATCGGAAGCTCTGTCATCCGAAGCTTGGCACAGCCATAGGGATACAGCCGGATTTTTTCGACTTCACTGATCGGCCTGCGTGATTTCGGGATTTTTGCACAGACTGTTTCATAGCCATCTTCCAGGCCCCAATCGATTTTCCGGACGGATGCCTGCAGCATGATGGGAGGCTGCTCAGAGGAAAATGGAATATTGCTGATTCCCTGATGCTGAATGAGAAATTCATCGCTGGCATAAGCATAATTCCAATCGCTCATGGGGAGATATTCGTAATCGCAGTAGGGAAATTTGCGCTCAACGCCATCTTTTTCATATTCGTGCATTTTCTTCTCATAGGAAATGGGAACAGAAAATACCAGGGAACCATATTTGACAGTATATAATTCATTTGGCCTTTGTTCAAAATGGCAGGCAGCGGTATAGCTTACAAGAAGTTCTCTTTGTTCACCCGATTTGATTTGGATGGAAATATCTTCGGAGGCGATCCGTTCACCGTTTAAGAGGACATTTTCCGCAAAAGACGGTATACGGATTTTGAAAATAAAATCCCGGTCGGCAGATATGGTGTAGCGGAAACTGTTTTCAAACGGATAATTGGTTTCCAGTAAGATCTGTGCCTCTTTTGTTCTCAATTCTGACGGGACGGGAAAGGCATTGACAATAGTGTCATCCTGATGCATAAATGCAGCCAATGCAAACTTTGGCCAGCCCTGATTAAAGTTCGCAGTACAGCACCCATAATTTGGTTCCAGACCAAATAAATGTGCATCCGGACCGTTTGTTCTGAAAATGGGTTCGCCTTCAAATCTCTGGCAGGCAATTTGATTGCTCATCTGGTCATACTGATGAGCCCACATATCATCGCTGAGCGTTGCAGGAAGTGCATTAAATGCAACGACCTCCAGACGTTCGGCCCAGGTCTGATCTCCGGTGCAGGCATACAGGATTTCATAGGAATACATAAGCTCTGTAACAGAACAGAGCTCGGTACCCTGTATGGGACTTAAGCCGGAAAGACATTCGTCACCGGTAAAAATTTCCACCGGCGTTCCGTTATACTTTTTCAAAA
>JAQYOA010000081.1 GCA_028727605.1 Lachnospiraceae bacterium | reverse complement strand
TCTCGGTCTGCTGATGATGATCCTGCTTCGGGAAATTGAGCGAAGATACGCCTATTCCAATATGCTTTCTTCTTTTCTGAAGATCGTAGTCATCCTCGCCTGCGCCGCTGCCGCATGGCTGCTGAAAAGTGATTACAACGCGATGGGTATCCTTTGCATCGGCATCATGTACAATGTACGCCAGAACAAGATGGCCTGCATCGGTATCGGATGTGCTGCCTTAACCCTCGTAAGCTCAAATGAGCTGACCTGCTTCCTTGCCATGATCCCGGTTTACCTGTACAATGGAGAGCGTGGACTGAAGACAAAATATGCTTTCTATGCATTCTATCCGGTACATCTGCTTCTCCTGTATCTGATTGCCTGCGCACTCGGCTTTGGCGGAGTTGCAATGCTCTGAGAACTGCACGTTTCCAAAAATACCGCACACACCTTTTTTGGTGCATGCGGTATTTTTTTATCTGGAACCGTTTTCCCGGCAAACTTTCAGAAGGTAAAGACCGCCGCCCCGTACGCCGGAAGCTTATAGGCGATCCGATACGGCAGTCCGTCACATTCTCCCTCAACGGCACGGTACACAACCTTGCCTTTCTCAGTCGTCCCTCCGTACTTGATCGAAGAACTGTCAAACACCAGACGATACTGCTTCTTTTTCGGGACACCGCAGACATAATCTTCGCGCTCCACCGGTGTGAAATTGCAGACAAAAAGCAGATTGTTTTTGCCTGTCGGTGACCAGCGGATAAAGCTGAAAATGCTGCGGTCTCCGTCATTGGCATTCACCCACTGAAAGCCATCATATCCTTTGTCATTCGCATACAGTGCAGGGTACCTTTTGTACAGATGCAGCAAATCTGCCACATACGTCTGCAGATTTTTATGGCTGTCCTCGGAAAGCAGGAACCAGTCCAGTTCTCTCTCTTCACTCCACTCACGAAGCTGTCCGAAGTCCTGTCCCATGAACAAAAGCTTCTTGCCCGGATGACCGAACATGAAGGCATAGCCCACCATCAGATTCCGGAATTTATCTTCCATTTCACCCGGCATCTTGTTGATCATGGAACACTTCAGATGTACTACCTCGTCATGGGAAAGCACCAGTATGTAATTCTCGGAAAAGGCGTATGTCATGGAGAACGTCATACGATTGTGATTATATTTTCGGAAATAGGGATCCAGCTTCATATAATCCAGAAAATCATGCATCCAGCCCATGTTCCATTTCAGAGAAAATCCCAGACCGTCCTCTTCCACATTTCCGGTCACCTTCGGCCACGCGGTGGATTCCTCGGCAATCATCACTGCACCCGGATTCCTTCTATGAACCAGAGAATTCAAGTGCTTGAAAAATTCAATGGCCTCCAGATTCTGATTTCCGCCGTACTGGTTCGGCACCCACTCTCCGGCCTGTTTTCCGTAATCCAGATACAGCATGGATGCAACCGCATCCACACGGAGACCATCCACATGGTATTCCTCAATCCAGTAAAGAGCATTGGCAATCATAAAGTTTTTCACTTCATTCCTGCCGTAATCGAAAATCCTGGTTCCCCATTCCGGATGCTCACCCTTTCTCGGATCCGCATATTCGTACAGCGGTTCCCCGTCAAAATCGGCAAGACCATGGGCATCTTTCGGAAAATGTGCCGGTACCCAGTCGAGAATCACACCGATCTTATGTCTGTGCAGATAATCGATCAGATATTTAAATTCCTTCGGTTTTCCGAAGCGGGAGGTAGGTGCGTAATACCCGGTCACCTGATATCCCCAGGAGCCGTCAAAGGGATGCTCTGCGATTCCCATCAATTCCACATGGGTATACCCCATCTTCTTAACATAATCGGTCAGTTCATGAGCCAACTGAACGTAATTATAAAATCCTTCCGGATTCCCCTCTGACCATGGATGGCGCATCCAGGAACCGGGGTGTACTTCATAAATCGTCATTGCTGACGTTTTCGGATCAAATTTCTTCCGGTTTGCCAGCCAGTCAGCATCTCCCCACTCATACCCTTCAATTTTCGCAACTGCAGAAGCCGTGCCGGGACGTTTCTCGGAGGCAAATGCATAGGGATCCGCCTTATACAGTTCCCTTCCGTCCTGTGTCCGAATACAGTATTTGTAAAGCGATCCTTCCGTCACTCCCGGAACGAACACTTCATAGACGCCGTCCGATCCCACACGGCGCAAAGGATTTGCATTCGGATCCCAGTTATTGAAATCACCCACCACGGATACCCCGGCAGCATGCGGCGCCCATACGGTAAACCAGGCACCGAACTTTCCTCTGTATCGCTCCAGATGCGCTCCCATCTTGCGGAAGATGTCATAATGAGTTGCCTGACCGAACAGATACTGATCCAGCTCGGAAAATCTCGGCTGATATTCTATCTGTTTTTTTACGGTTTTTCTACTCTTCCTTGTTTCCTTCGTCATAGCTCTCCTTTTTTTCCGGATCAATCCGGCTTTATTTCCTTTTCCGGCTCAATCAGGACACAGCCGCAGGGCGGCACTTCTGTCACAATCCTTCCGTTTTCTGTTTTCAGTTTCTCACCGGTCAATGCATTCTGCCAGGTTCTCTCCATCGGGACCGGAATCTGCAGACGGGCACTTTCTCTCTCATCATTGTTGACAGCCACAATCACCGCATCCTCTCCGCTCATTCGTGCAAACGCATACTGACGGTTCATAAGGAGAAGTTCGCGGTATCTTCCGCATAGGGCAGATCTGTGTCTTTTCCGCACCTTGAAAAGAGTCTCAATCCATTCGCAAAGACCCGGAACCGCCGGATGTTCTCTGCACTCTTCCAGGTTCAGCGCAGGGCGCAGGGGATCATCATTTCCCCCTTCTTTTCTTCCCTCAATCCCAAACTCCGATCCATAATAAACAGACGGAATTCCCGGAAGGAAACAAAGCAGCCCGTAGACCGGAATCAGATTTTCTTTGACTCCAAGCTTACTTGCAAGACGGTCTACATCATGATTATCCACAAAGCTGTACAGCTTCATGCCGCGGTAAATGCCGCCGTTCTCATCGAATTCTCTTCGAATCGTATGGGCAATCTCAAAATAATTGTGATCATTGTGCCCCGAATACAATCCCTTGTGCAGTTCGTAATTGGTCACACTGTGAAGCAGACGCGTGCCGTCTCCGATATATCTGCCGTAATCTCCGTGAATGACTTCCCCCATCAGCCAGAAATCCTGCTTCTTTGCCGCGGTGCGTGCCCTCATCTGTTCCATAAATCCAAAGTCCAGACAGTCGGCGCAGTCCAGACGAATCCCGTCAATATCAAAGGTATCGATCCAGAAATCGATCACCTCCAGCAGATAATCTCTCACCTGCTGATTCTGCAGATTCAGATTTACCAGTTCGAAACAATTGTGCCATGCCTCATAGGAAAATCCGTCATTATACCAGGTATTTCCCCCGAACCAGATACCCTTGTACCATCCCAGGTAAGGTGATTGCTCTCTTTTTTCCCTGATATCCGTAAATGCAAAAAATTCTCTGCCTGTATGATTGAATACACCGTCAACCACCACTTTGATGCCCAGTTCATGTGCTTTTTTTACATAGGCAGCAAAATCGTCATTGTCACCCAGCCGCCGGTCAACCTGTTTGTAATCTCTCGTGTCATAGCCATGACTGGTGGACTCAAACAATGGCCCGATATAGATCGCCGTGCACCCAAGACCGGCAATATGGGGAAGCCACCGGTTCAGAATCTCAAACCGATGTACGGTTTCCTCTGACTCGTTTCTTTTTGGCGCTCCGGTCAGTCCAAGGGGATAAATATGATAAAATTCTGCCGTTTCATACCATGGTGTCATACTTGTAATTTCCTCCTGCATTATGAATATATGCCGTACATGAACTGATGAACAATCCGGTAAACTTCCTCGTCTGTAATCACAAGCCCTGAGAGATCATCCATATCTTTTGCCGCCATCATCAGATAATGCAGTAAAATACCGGAAAATCCAACCGCAAACTGCTCCTGCCTGCCGTTCATATTTCCCAGCTCATCACTGGCCTGATCAAAAATCTCCACACACAGACGGTAAAACCTTCCGATCATGGGATATACAGTCAAAAATCCCTCGCTCTTTCTCCCGGAATAAAACAGGGCCATCATCAAAAGATAAAAATGCGGATCCTCCGCAGCTCCGTTAAAAAAACTTCTGGCCACCCGGTACAGCTTTTCCGGAATCTTTCCCTCCAAAGCAATGGCCGCCCGGAGTTCCTTCTCCATCACCTCAAAATGTTCCTCCAGAAGGCTGCGGAGCAGTCCCTGCTTGCTTCCAAAGTAATAATACAGCGTCGGCTTGGTAATCCCGGCCCGGTCTACAATCTGCTGCACTCCCACAGCATCATAACCGCGTTCATAAAAAAGAGTCAGTGCACAGTCCATAATCAACTGTCGATTGTCCATCGTTCTCACCTCTTTTCCTCATTTTGTGAATTTATTATACCAATCGGTATATAAAAAGTCAATCCGTTTTCCTTTTTTGACCGACCAGTCTATTTTTTTTCATATCGCATTTACGAAACTTCCTTTTTGTGATATCATACCCGTCTTTAGGATTTAGCACTATAATCTTTTGAAGTTCAATTTCATACGAAACAGCTACAGTCAGCATAAATGCTGGCTTTTTTTAGTTTTAAA
>JAQYOA010000080.1 GCA_028727605.1 Lachnospiraceae bacterium | reverse complement strand
ATTTAATTTCTTCATAATAGTCTGTAAAAATTTTTTGTAAGATATTCATAAGACTATTATGCATGAAAATGGAACAAAAAGAAAGCCCCACCCCTCAAGATTGAGGGGCAGGGGAGCTGAATAGGCGAAGCCTATTTTTTATGAATATTTTAGAAAAATCAGGTTGACAAAGAGATTGATGATGATATAATACTTTAAAAATAAACAATTTAAAAACAAAGTAAAAGATGTTTCGAAAGAAGCATTCTTTTTTACGAGTTAAGTTAGCACTCAATAAAAGAAAGTGCTAACAATTTGAGAAAGGCAGGTTATTCGTATGAAATTACAACCATTAGGTGACAGAGTAGTTATTCAGTATCAGAAGGCTGAAGAAAAGACAGAATCAGGAATTATTCTGCCAGACAGCGCAAAGGAGAAGCCACAGGAAGCCGTAGTCATTGCGGTGGGTCCGGGAAAATGGAAAGATGGCAGGAAGGTGGATCCGCAGGTGAAAGAAGGAGATAAGGTAATCCTTTCTGATTATGCCGGTACGGAAGTAAAGCTTGATGAGGAAGAATAC
The DNA here is from genome assembly GCA_028727605.1 of Lachnospiraceae bacterium. Classification (GTDB taxonomy): domain Bacteria; phylum Bacillota; class Clostridia; order Lachnospirales; family Lachnospiraceae; genus Fusicatenibacter. Next base: position 5,916 of record JAQYOA010000080.1, on the reverse strand, counting down.
AAGATTGTAAACCAGGATGATATTCTGGCTATCGTAGAATCATAAAAGCAGAGAGATTGCAGAGAAAGAAGGAATTACTTATGGCAAAAGAAATGAATTTTGATATGGATGTCAGAAAGAAAATGAAAGCCGGTGTCGATTGCCTGGCGGATACAGTAAAAGTTACCTTAGGGCCGAAGGGAAGAAATGTTGTATTGGATAAGTCCTATGGTGCGCCTTTGATTACAAATGACGGAGTTACCATCGCAAAAGAGATTGAGCTGGAAGATCGCTTTGAAAATATGGGCGCGCAGCTGGTAAAGGAAGTTGCAACGAAGACGAACGATATTGCCGGAGACGGAACAACTACCGCTACAGTACTGGCACAGGCTCTTGTCGAAGAAGGTATGCGGAACATTGCTGCAGGTGCCAACCCGATTATTTTAAGAAAAGGAATGAAAAAAGCAACGGATGCAGCAGTTCGGGCAATTGAAAACATGAGCCAGCCGGTCACAGGCAAAGAACACATCGCAAAAGTAGCTGCTATTTCTGCCGGAAATGAAGAAGTTGGAAGCATGATCGCAGACGCCATGGAGAAAGTCGGAGAGAATGGAGTTATCACGATTGAAGAATCCAGGACGATGAAGACGGAGATTGATGTCGTCGAAGGTATGCAGTTTGACAATGGATATCTTTCCGGATATATGTGCGATGATAAAGAAAAAATGATTGCAAATATGGAGAATCCCTATATTCTCATGACAGATAAGAAAATTTCGAATATTCAGGATATCCTTCCGATTCTGGAAAATGTGATGAGAGAGAGAAAGGAACTTCTGATTCTTGCAGAGGATGTAGAGGGCGAAGCACTTACCACCCTGATCGTTAACAGGCTGAGAGGAACCTTGAAGGTAGTCGCTGTAAAAGCACCGGGTTACGGTGACAGCAGAAAGGAAATGCTTCAGGATATCGCAACGCTCACCGGCGGCCAGGTAATTTTGGAAGACTTGGGACTTGAACTGAAAGATACTACCATGGATATGCTTGGCCGTGCAAAATCTGTTAAGGTAACAAAAGAAAGCACAACGATTGTAGACGGAGCAGGCAATAAAGCGGATCTGGAAGAGCGTATCGCAAGCCTGAGAAGAAAGATGGAGGATACCACATCCGATTCTGAGAAAGATAAACTGATGGATCGTATTGCAAAGATGGGTGGAGGTGTTGCAGTCATTCGCGTCGGAGCAGCAACGGAAACCGAGATGAAAGAAGCCAAATACCGTATGGAAGACGCAATGAATGCAACAAAAGCAGCTGTATCGGAAGGCATCATCTGCGGCGGCGGATCTGCCTATATTCATGCTCAGAAAGAGGTGGAGAAACTGGCTGAGACTTTGGAAGGTGACGAGAAGACCGGAGCCAGAATTGTATCAAAAGCACTGGAAGCGCCGCTCTATACAATCGCAGAGAATGCCGGATTAGAAGGGCCGGTGATCGTCAATCGGGTAAAGAACAGCGAAATTGGAATCGGATTTGATGCCGTATCAGAAACGTTTGCAGATATGATGAAACAGGGAATTATTGATCCGGTGAAAGTGACCAAAAATGCATTAACCAATGCAGTCAGTGTTGTAGCTACCCTGTTAACCACAGAGGCTGCTGTGGCAGATATTAAGGAAAATACACCTGCACCGCAGCCACAACCGGAAATGTATTAATACGAACAGCTAAGGCTATAGAACAAGGCAGTAATTACACGGAGGAGATGGCTGGTACATCTCCTCCTTTTCGTGTATACAGGAAGATTCGGAAGGAGAGACTGCGGATGTCAGACCAGAAAGAACCATTTGATGCAAATGAAATCAGAAAGCTTACCAATGAAATAACCTACCGCCGATATCTGATGAACAAAGGAAAAATTCAGGATTTATTCCGGAAAATGACACTTCAGGAATACATTGCTTTGTATACGATATCATCTGCGAGAGGAGACTCCAAAGAGAGCAGCGGAAAAATTTATCTAAAAGATTTGTCAGAAATCATGCAGCTGCCTATGAGGCAGACATCTAAAATGGTAGAAAAACTAAAGGACCGGGGACTGGTACTGTGGTCTTACGATGGATCCGGATGTGACGGAACCTATGTAACGGTAACGGACACCGGAGAGAAATTGTTCCGGGAACAGGAAATTTTATTGAGAGACTGTTATGGAAAGGTGATTCGAAAATTCGGAAAAGAGAATCTGACTTTGCTGATCAAAATGATGAAACAATTAGACACCCTGATGTGTAATGAAGTCAAAGAAATGGAGGAGGCTGATTTTAGTGGAAGAGATGATGAAGCAGATGAATGATTATGCCATACAAAGTGAAGCTGTTTGCCGGAAAAATGATTTTATTGCACCCTGTCTTTATGAGGAATTTGGAGTGAATCGTGGATTGCGGGATGAAAGCGGAAAAGGTGTTTTGACCGGGTTAACGAAGATTTCCCGCATAGTTTCTTCTCGTATACAAAACGGCGAAAAAGTTCCCTGTGATGGGGAATTATGGTATCGGGGATACCGGGTTGAACAGCTCATTGGAGATCTGGGACAGGAACAGCTTGGATTTGAAAAGATTGCGTACCTTTTGCTCATGGGGGAAATGCCATCAGAAGAAGAGGAAGAGAGATTCCGGAAAATGATTGGCAGCTGCAGAACGCTGCCGACTAATTTTACCAGGGATGTGATTATGAAAGCTCCGTCTGAGGATATTATGAATTCTATGACGAGGAGTATCCTGACTCTGGCATCCTATGACAAAAAAGCAAAAGATATCAGTGTCAGTAATTCCATCAGACAGTGTATTTTACTGATCAGTGAATTTCCGCTTCTTGCTGTATATGCGTACCATGCCTATAATCATTATGAAAAAAATGAAAGCATGTATATCCATAATCCGGATCCGTCTCTCTCTACGGCAGAGAATCTGTTATTAATGCTTCGCCCGGATAAGAAATATACTGCCGTTGAGGCAAAAGTCCTGGATACGGCATTGATTTTGCATATGGAACATGGCGGTGGAAATAATTCCACATTTACAACAAGAGTAGTGACTTCTTCCGGTTCCGATACGTATTCAACCATTGCTGCAGCAATGTCATCCTTAAAAGGACCCAAGCATGGCGGTGCCAATATAAAAGTAATGGATATGATGGACAATATCCGGGAACATGTGAAGGATTATTCGGATCAGGAAGAGATTGCTGCATATCTTGCGAAAATCCTTGATAAACAGGCATTTGATAAAAAAGGCTTGATCTACGGAATGGGACATGCAGTCTATACGTTGTCTGATCCGAGAGAAAGAGTATTTAAAAAGTATGTTGAAGAATTGGCAGAAGAAAAGGACAGGGAAAGAGATCTCCAATTATATGAGAATATTGAGATTATTGCTCCGAAATTAATTGCAGAACGCAGAAATACGGTAAAAGGTGTCAGTCCGAATGTTGATTTTTACAGTGGATTTGTTTATGATATGTTAGGGATTCCCCGAGAATTATATACAGCAATCTTTGCGGTTGCAAGAGTTGTTGGTTGGAGTGCGCATCGGATAGAAGAACTGATCTGTACGGATAAGATTATTCGTCCGGCTTATATGAGTGTGATGGAGGAAAAAGAAACATGTTAGAAAAATTAGCAGGTCCCGTGATAGGAGCATTGATTGGATATTGTACAAATTATATTGCTGTAAAAATGCTTTTTTACCCCAAAAAAGAAATCAGAATATGGGGACATAAACTGCCATTTACACCGGGAGCAATCCCGAAAGGAAAGCCAAGGCTTGCCAGAGCAATCGGCAATATCGTAGCGTCAGATCTTTTGACAGAAGAAGATATCAGACAGAAGCTGAGTTCTCCGGAAACAGAAAAAGCAGTTGCGGATCAAATGATGCAGGGTCTCTCTATGGATCTTCATACCTGTGTTTCACAGATCTGTCCTTCCGGGGTGAATTACGATGAAATAAAGACAAATCTGGTCTCTGAATTATCAGCACAGATTCTGGAAGCTGCCGGGAATATGAATCTGGATGAACTGATTGTTTGGGAAGCTGCAAAAGCAGTGAAGGCAAAAACAAAAGGTACGATGCTGGAAATGTTCCTGAATGATGATATGCTGAATTCTTTGATTCAGCCTGTGGGCAGTGAGGTTGTAAATTATCTGAACGAAAAAGGGCCTGCTCTTATCAGCGCAGAGATCGAATCCAGAATTGACATTCTGGAAGAAAAATCCGTGCTTGACCTTTGCGATCAGATGAAGATTCCGGAAGAGGCAGTTCGAAATATGATTACTTCTTTTTATCAAAAAGCAATGGATTCCGTTATTGGAAAGCTGCTTGGAAATCTGGATATTGCCGGAATGATTGAAGAAAAAATCAATGCGATGGATGTGGACAGTCTGGAAAACATGGTGCTGACCGTGATGAGAAAAGAATTGAATATGATTGTCAATCTGGGAGCACTCGTAGGCGCCATTTTGGGACTTTTGAATATTATATTTTAGTACTGTAATTGAGGCAGGTGCATACTGGAGAGGAAATGAACAGAATCAGATGCTTACGAGAATCTATGGGATATCTTTCCCAAAAACATCTCAGCTGGAAGACTGATAGAACATTATGCAGGGAAATTTCCTGTGTGGATTGCACCGGTGCAAGTTAAGGTTCTTTCTGTTTCGGATAAATATCATGATTATGCAAAGAAAGTTGCGGCGCTCCTGGAAGAAAAGGATATTCGGGTGGAAATGGATTCGAGAAATGAAAAACTGGGATATAAGATTCGAGAGGCACGGATGGAAAAAGTTCCCTACATGATTATTGTTGGCGAGAATGAACAAAAGAAAGATCTGGTATCCGTAAGAAAAAGGGATGGGGAGATTGAGAAACAGAATTTAGGCGAAATGAGGTTAGAGGATTTCGTGGAACTGGTGAAGAGAGGTGAGGAATAATAAAAGCAGCGAGTAGAAAGTGGAAAGTTCAAATGATTGGTCTTTCGAAATGGTGCACGGTGTTATATAATAGATACAGAAATGACAGTCGGATGGTTGGCATTTCATGAAGAAGACAGAGACACTCTCAGGTGGAAGCTTGGGAGTGTATTTGTATAATAGAAATAAAAATTTCCATCGAGGCGATTGATAAGAATTGGATTATGGAGAGGGGCAGAGGTAATGAAGATTTTATATGGCACAACGAATAAAGCAAAATTGCAGGCAATGAGAATTGCACTGGAATCATTCGATATAAACCTTATTGGATTAGGAGACGTTGGAAGTGAACTTCCGTGTATAGATGAAAGTGGGAAGACTCCGCTAGAAAATGCAGAGATTAAGGCGAAAGCATATTACGAGGCATTTCACATGCCGGTGTTTTCCTGTGACAGCGGTTTGTATTTTGACGAATTACAGGAGGACGAGCAACCGGGACTTTATATTAGACGGCGCAATGGAAAAGAATTAACGGATGATGAAATGATACAATATTATGCGTCATTAGCTGAAAAGCATGGCGGAAGAATAACCGGACGATACAGAAACGCAATTTATTTTATTCTGGATGAAAAACATCATTATTCGAGTATGGATATGTCAATTGCTACAGAACCATTTATTTTAGCAGCAGAACCACATCCAAAGAGAGTGGAAGGATTTCCATTGGATTCATTGTCTGTTGATATTGAGACCGGAAAATATTATTACGATTTAGATGTGAAGGATGTAAGTACATCGGTAGATGATGGGGTCAGAGAATTTTTTGCTGCTATTTTTACAAAGCTTTAAGCAGCTGGGAGATGATTTTGTTGGTACTCTAATACAGAGCTTACATTTTACACTGGGAGAAATAGCGCAGATCGTAAATTGCTTTTATTCATACCCTTTTCCGCCTCCGCATACATTGTAAAAAC
>JAQYOA010000079.1 GCA_028727605.1 Lachnospiraceae bacterium | reverse complement strand
CCCAACAAACAATCTCCCTCCAACGAGACATCTTAACGCTTCCTTGGAATCCTGTTTATATATCTTTTTTGTGTCGTGAACCAATCTAACTTCTTCTCCAACAATATGCTTATACCCACAATGTGAAATATCTGCATTGTATTTAATCATCAAATCAATCAAAAATTCATACATATCTTGATCTAACGTATCATCTGCATCAATGAAAGAAAGAACATCTCCAGTAGCTAATTCTAACCCCCGATTTCTGGCTGCAGACACACCTTGATTTTCCTGATGAAAAACACGAACCCTATCATCAGTCGCCTTCCATCCGTCGCAAAGAAGATCACTGCCGTCAGTCGAGCCGTCATCAACTAGAATAATCTCCAAATTATGATAGGTCTGGTTTGTCACACTTTTTAAACAATCATCAAGAAACTCCCGACAGTTATATACCGGAATAATCACCGATATTTTCATTGCCTCCATCACTTCAGACGGGAGGCAACTCTTTATATTCTTTTGTTCGAAGATATTTCCATCCATCAACATAACCTCTACAACTTATTTTCATGTCACTGATTTTCATCCGATGCCGCACGACATCCAATACATCCAATACCAGTAACCAAAGACTGCGATATACAAAGCAAAGCAGCGTATAAAGTTTCAACGCACAATTTGCCTGTTTTTTATAAATAAACCGATGCCAAAACACAACACGGTTAAAATATCGTGAATACAAAACAGGCTCTTTGTTGTTCTTGGTAGATGTTCTGGCATCTAAATGCTCGTATGTTGCATCAACCACAACCATAGCCTTAATTCCACGTAAAAATGCCTTGTAGAACATTGTCTGATCATCAAGCGCTGAATATCCATGACTATCAAGCCAAATTTCATCCATAAAATCAAGCGACTTGATGGCTTCTATATCTGCAAAGAAACAAGTCCATGCTAATGATTGCGTTTCATAGTATTTCTTCTCCACATTTAGATTCCTGTTGTAAGAATATCCCGTGGTTCTCAATACAGAAACATAACGTTCTTTATGAAAAACGGTGGGAACTGCACTTCCCATAACAGCGCACAACATAGCATTGCTTCCTTTAGGGGGCAAAAAAGAATACAATGGGCCTGCTGTTATAGCACACAATCCATCACGAATTGGTCTATATAACTTCTGTACAAAATCGGATTCAAACTGTATATCATCATCACAAACTAGCGCATATCTTGTTTTGCATTTGTCAATTCCTGTCATTCGCTGAATTACCATGCCCTTTGGGGAAAAATAGTAGGTCTCCCATTCCAGCTTTTCATCTGGACATGAGCTTCCTTCTGGGAGAACTACAATAATCTCCTTCGGCTGTGGTATTAATTTCTCGATAGAACTCAAGAGTTTTTGATATTTCTCATGAGCACTTCCCGTTGTACGTATAATTACAGAATAATCAATCATAATATCTTACCCAGAATCATTTCAAACATATTTTCAACATCGTTTACTGTTTGCTCCGTACAAAAAAATGCACCTCTCTCCGCAGCCTTTTCCTGATAATGTGCCAGTAGCGCCGGATCATCCAACAACCGTTTGATTCCCTGAAACAACGCATTCTCGCTGTTCTCAGTCACAATACCGTACTCGTCATGCTCTCCCAGCATCTCCTTCATGCCGGAGACCTCCACAGTACAAACCGGTGTACCGACAATGAGTGCCTCTGTTGCTGCAGTAGAGAAACCTTCAGAATAGCTTGCACATACAAATAAATCACAGTTCTTCACATACCGATACGGGTTTGTATCATATCCCAGTAAAGTAACATAATCTTTCATTTCTTTGGTTGAAAGAATCTTCTCCAATTCTTCTTTCTGGGGGCCGATTCCCAAGATATAAAGATGAACTGGGTACCCTTCTTTACGAAGCTGATACACAATAGAAAGCAATCTAATATATCCTTTGGATTCTTTTAATGTGCCCACTGCAATCAGCTTGAACACATTTTCACCTGCCAATGTTACTTCCAAAGGGATTGAAGATTTTTCTCGAATTATGTTTGATTCTACAGTATTATATAATACGGTACAAGGATTATTGAAATTCAAAATACCGCAAAAATCTTGCTTTACAAATTCTGAAACACAAATGGTTTGATCGAATCTATTGTAGCATATTCTAGCCTCTTTAGGACTACGGAACGATGAAGATAATGCATCTATGGTATGTTGCTCCACGTGAATCCACGAAACCAGCTTGGTATCTGGGTCTTTACACCCGCTAATCACCCGGGCAGACGGTCCTTCCAGATAGGAAACCTCAATATCATAGTGCCTCTTTATGCACAATCGGTGTAACTGCTCTGGCGACAGCAACTTCATCAATTTACTGTTTCCTGGAATCTCCTTGGGAAAAACTGCATGAAAATGAATGTCAGAGGCAAGAAACTGCTCATTTACTCCACCGCCAAAGAGTACAGTGACAGAAATGTCAAATTTGGAACGATCCATGTTGTTGACTAGGTTGACCAGCACCTTTTCTGCACCACCCTGACCCAAATCATGAATCAAAAACAAAACCTTTATCATACATTTTCTCCTAGTCGACGCTTGTGCAGATGATCATATAGCCACCGGGGTAACAGACCAACAAAAACAGGTCGAAGTGCATAACCGTAGTTCCAAAACGGTAAGTTTAGCTTTTTGACAGAAAGTGCTATGACATACGCCTCATTAAGCCGATAACGAAATTTTCGCCTATTGTAGGCGTTACGATCATCCCGCATCTGATAGAGTACCTGATGAATATTGTGCCCACGATAACCTGCGCAGTACATCTTAAGCCACAGGTGATAATCCTCCACCCGCAACAGTCTGTCTGAAACGGAATAGCCTCCTACTGCGTCATAGGCCTCTTTACGCACCATGCAGGGCGCATGACAGAATGGAGAGCTGTGAACAAAATCCTTCTTTTCTGGGTAATCTGGGTGGCTGATCTTCCCCCAAACCCCGCTTTCATCAAAAAAAGACATATCCGTACTGACGATGGAGATATCTGGCTCTGCCTCCAGTGCTGCTAACTCTACCGCAAAACGATTCGGGGCACAGCGGTCATCTCCATCCATTCGGGCGATATACTGGCCCGAGGCTACACTCAGACACCGGTTCAATGTGGCATTCAGTCCCAAGTTCTGCTCGTTGCGTAGCAAAAGAATGCGCGTTTGATCTTGTTTCTGACAGCGTTCAGCCACCTGAAAGGTATCATCTGTTGAGCCATCATCGCAAAGAATCAGTTCCCAATCGGTCACGGTCTGAGCTTGAATGCACTCAATGGCTTCTTCCAATGTGTCCGAACAGTTATAAATTCCCATAATGACACTGATTTTTGGCATTCGCATTCACAACCTTTCATTTGAATATAAAACATTAAAGAGCAATCCTAAGCACTGGTTACAAAAGCGCCCATGTAAAGTGCATCTGGTAATAGAAAAACATCAAGAATCCCGCAATCAATCCCATCCGCACCAGCTTAGCAGATTCCTTGGTAAACATATTGTCAATCAGCCAAGGCACCGCCGCATACCCCGGTAGGGTAGTGTAAATGGGCAGACGCCCGATATAGATTCCAGAGGAGAAAGCAGATAGCAAATATAGGAAACTGGTACAGGCAGCGCAGTTGACACACAGGTTCAGCAAAGGCGAGTTTTCTGCATCCACATACCGCTTACCCACCAGCGACAGAATGGCGGGGATGGAATAGAACAGCACTCGCAACAGATTGGTGCCGTCATCGTTAGTCCAGATTTCGCTGGTAATCATATCACTATACTGGGTATCTGACAACATTTCATCCAACCATGGGGTAAACTGGTCAATACATAGAATAGCCACCACAATACCTGCCAGCATTATCAACGTCCGCCCATTCCAGGCCTTGCCCTGAACAATGAAGATAATAGGAATCATCAGCAACGCCGAGCCGTGAATGGTAGAGGCCAGCAAAATCAACAACACTGCGAGAACATATTTCTTCTTCAGTGCCAATTCCAGACTGAACAGGCAGATACATACGGCGATAAACTGCCGCATTCCATTGAACATCCAGGAAAGATAGTCCGTGGAAACCACAAACATGAACAGGCAAAGCAGAAAATCAGTGGAATACTTCCGAAAAAAATATACGACACAGAACAGCTGAAAGGCAGCAATCAGTAAGAAGAATAGCTTGTCCGAATTTCCGATGATGCACTTGATGAGAACGGTCAGAACAGAAAAGCCTTGATCCTTTGTGGTTCTAGTGAGATAGGTAGAAAGCTCACCCAATGCTGCAGGGGCATTCTGGAAGGCAGCGCGATACGCCTCAGTATCACCAAAATAAGTACGGTTCATCGCCCATACTGCGTATGGAAAAATCAGGATGCCTACCGCCGGCCAGCTCCATACCTCTTTCATCTCTCCAAGTACGGGAACCCTTGTTCTCGGAGCGGCATAGGATAGAATCCCACCGGCTGCCGCAAGATAGATCAACAGCCACCAATAATTGGTCAAAGTCATATCGATAACCCTTTCTTTCTACCATGAGTTTTCCAGAAAAAATTTTGTGAATCCGTTCCATGGCATTATTTCACGCACCATGGTCTGTTCCTCATTCATCCTACGGTATATATAATAAATCTCATAGACATAGGAGGAAGCATATGATGAACCAAACCGTTTCTGAAATGGGGAAAAGAATTGCTCTGCTTCGAAAAAACAAAAACTTAACACAGGAGGAACTGGCAGACCGTGCCGGTCTCAGTCTTCAGACAATTTCCACTGCCGAGCGCGGCACCAAAGGACTGCGTCCCGAAAATATAGTCAAAATCAGTGAAGCACTTGAGACCTCCACAGACTATCTCCTGACCGGGGATCCCGCTTCCAAAAGCTCTGCGCTTCTGGATTGCAGGCTCTCCAGCTTACTTCCCAACAAGCAGGATCAGATTTTGCGAATCCTTGATATCTTGCTGGAGGATACATAAGATGTCGCAACAGATTACTCTGGCGGAACATCAGGAAATTGCCCTGCAGATTCTGATTTATCTGGATCAGATCTGCCGCAAATATAATTTGAAATACTTTGTTTCTGACGGTACTCTTCTTGGCACCATCCGGCATCAGGGCTTTATCCCCTGGGATGATGACGTTGATATCTGGATGCCACGGGAGGATTACCAAAAGCTTGCGCTGATCGTGAATCAAAAGGAATGCTCCTGCTTTCGGCTTCTGAATTCGGAGAATACATCCGGATACCTCTGGGCTTACAGTAAGCTGGTTCACACCGGAACCAGTCTGAAAGAGTACCGTCCGGGAGCCATCGACACCGGTATTTTTGTTGATGTTTTCCCCTATGACGGCATTCCTCCGAGAGATTCTGCTCGCTTCTCTCTTCACTGGAACCTGATTCTCTTTCTGTATAAAAACGGAGAGATCGCATCCTGCTCCTACAGTGACCTTTTCGGTGATCGGAAAAGTCTTTCCGGTTACCTGAAATGGCTGCTCCGAAAACTTTACGGGCAGAAAAGAATTTTCCGCACCGTGGACTTTCTCTGCCGCCTCTACCCCGTCGAGGCCTCCGACTCTGTCATGTGTCTCTGCGCCGGTTACCACAAAAATGCCGTCGTCCCGAAATCGTTGATTGATACGCTGATCGAGCTGCCCTTTGAGGGCCGCCCGGTCAAAGTTCCCATCGGATATGATGCATACCTCCGGATTATGTACGGGGACTACATGACCCCTCCGCCACCGGAAAAACAAGTTCCAAATGCCAGCCACCAGGCGGATATTTGCTGGAAAACCTGAAAAATCATTTTTACTCTGACTTCGAAAGTATCTCAATGGACATCATCGCATGCTGAATTGTATGTTGGATGGTCTTTCGGTCTTCCACCACCACATCGTCTCTGGAGCTCCAGATTTCCTCATAGAACTTCTGGAACATCTCCTTGATGTCGGTTCCGTTCAGCATGACCATGTTATTGCGGTACTTTTTGTTTTCCAGGCGCAGATAGCAGATGTTGCTGGACATGTAGAGGTTGGGACAGATGCTGTTCTGGAAATCCCGGATGAAATCGCCGTGTACCAGCTTGATCTCAAGCCGCGGATTCTTTTCAATCAGGCAGTAAATGTGGCGGATGTACTGCAGCCTCTCTCTGGTGGAAAGCACCACCGGATAATTGTAAAAGTCGAGTATGCCGGAAACGACAAAGTCGTTGAAGGCCGATTCATAAATGATGATCTGAACCGGCGAATCCTCCAGAATGCTTCTGGAGAGTGCATGAGTCCGGCGCATTTCCGCCTCGTCGATTCCCCACTGCTCCGCCAGCCTGGTTTTCTGAAATATTTCCTCGAAGAGTTCATCCGGCAGGAAATATTCTGCCATATGGCCCATCAGCCACTGTTTCTCCGGGGAGAGCAGGTACTGCAGATAGTCGTAGTTTTTCAGCATTTCCTGCATGGTGATATTGCGGAACAGCAGCATTTCCCGGTTGCACAGGGATTTCAATGTGTGATACAGCGTATTTACCTGCGCTGTATCCTCCGTCATTGTAACAGAGGAACAGTAATTCTTGTCAAACAGCATGCTGGAGATGCTGAACGCATCCTTCATGCAGAAAATCAGCTTTCCGTAAGCCTGGGGTCCGTTATAGATCTGCATATTGATGTGGGTGGAATTGGTCAGAAGATTGATCAGAAAGATCGTGTCATAGACATAATCCCGCTTTCCCAGCTTCAGATTCAGCAGCATGGAATAATGGACGGAGGGGAAATCCCTCTGGACATCCACGTACTCGCTGTCCACCTGTGCGATCATAGTGCGGTATTCATGCTCCAGGGACAGCAGATCCATGGCAGCCACCGCCTTCATGCCGCTGATCTCGCGCAGAGCGGGATGATGCATCATCTCCGCGAACTGCGGAAGCGTCAGTTTCGCATAGTACGAGGTTTCCTGCGCAGTCTCGGATCCGGTTGTGGTTTTCAGACCTTTTACGTAATTATATTCAATCTGCAGGTGATCGTAGATGGCGGATTTGAGATCCTCATCCACATCTACCTGATAGTCGGCATACAACAGATTTTTGTTTTCTTCGCCCATGGCGTCGACCACACTGCTGCTGATTCCGCGGAGAACCTTTTCAATATTTTTCTCCGAGGGAAGCGAACGGCCGCTGGTCCATTTACTGATATAGGAAGTATCGTACTGCAGTGTCTGCGCCAGTGCGGAATTTTTCAGATCTGACAGTGACAGCAGATGCTCCAGAAGATTGCTGAAACGGTTTTTCTTTTCCATTTTGTCCCCTTTATCTCCAGATATTTGAACGATTCGACAGCAATATTTTACATTGCATTTCTTTACTGTCATTCTAACATATTCCGTAGACAGAGACAAGGAAAACGGCACTTTTGTCTTACATCTCTGCCTTATATTTTCTCATAAATCACACGGACCGTCTCATTTACGATTTCGGCCTTGTCGAATTCTGTTTTCATCTTTTCTCTGGCCATAAGGCCCATCTGTCTCTTATCCTCATAAGTCAGTTCCAGGAACTGTTCCATTTTCTGATACAGAGAATCGGTGTCCTTTACCCTGCACAGATACCCTGTTTTGCCGTCCTCTACGGCTTCCCGGCAGCCGGGTATATCCGATGTGATGATCGGCCGGGCACAGGAGGAAGCCTCCAGAAGCACGTTGCTCATGCCCTCATGGTAGGACGGCAGGACTACGCAGTGTGCCGCCTCATAATACGGTCTCGTCTCGGACTGAAATCCATGAAAAACTGCGATCTGCTTTTCCTGCAGCTCCTCCACAATCTCCCTGTATTCGTCCTCGAAAAATCCCACAATGTCCAGTATCACACCTTCGCCGTACTTTTCCTTTAGCCGTCTCATCGCGCCAAAGAGCTCTTCCACTCCTTTTTCCCGCATGATTCTTCCCAGATATAAGAAATGAATCTGCCCGTCCTTTGGATAAGGGCGGCATGCATAGTGCTCCAGATTCACGCCGGCTCCGTGCAGGATCACCTGTCTGTCCCGGGAGAGGATGTTCCGGCTGCGAAATTCTGCCGCGTTTTCTTCATTTTCAAAAAAGACGGTTTTCACCCGGTGAAATGCCGCCTTATACAGGAGTGTCACAAAAGCTGCCAGTCCTTTTTTCTGAAAGGCGGTTCCCAGTCCCTGCACATTGGCGCAGTAAGGGATCCCAAGCAGACTGCAGGACAGTCCTCCGTAAATATTCGGTTTGATAGAATAGGTGACCACCAGATCCGGCTTCTCCTTTCGGAGGATCTTAAGGTATTTCCAAAGCAGCCGGGAATCCGTCACGGGATTGATCCCTCTCCGGTCTACCTCTGTCTCGATGCACTGACAGCCCATGGCCAGAAAGTCGCTCTCGTGTCCCACATAGGGCATACTAAGGACAACCTTGCAGTCCTCCATCAGTTTCTGTACCAGCTCTCTGCGGAACTGATACAGCATATAAGAATGATTGGTAAGAATCAGTACTTTCTTCATTTCGCCCGTTTCTCCATAGCGCCCGTGCCGCCTTCCACGACACCGTCACTTTTGATTACTGCCTTTACCGTAAGCAGCAGACATTTCAGATCGATGACCGGTCCGAGATGCTGCACATAATAACCGTCCAGTCTGGCCTTTTCCGGGATCTCCAGCTCATCTCTTCCGTGAATCTGTGCCCAGCCGGTAATGCCCGGCCGTATGTAGTTTGCGCCATAGCGGTCTCTGGCAGCCACCAGATCTTCCTGATTGTAAAGGGCCGGACGGGGACCCACCAGATTCATATCCCCTTTCAGCACATTGATCAGCTGGGGAAGCTCATCCAGAGAAGTCTTCCGGAGAAATTTTCCGGCACCGGTGATATACTGTTCCGGATCCTGAAGAAGATGGGTCGGCATATCATGGGGTGTGGATTTGTACATGGAGCGGAATTTCATCATGGGAAAATACTGCAGCTCCCCTGCCGGTTCATCCTGCCCTGTTTTCCCTTCCGGGATTTTACGTGTCCCCACACGCTTCTGGATGAACAGAATCGGGAAGCCGTCTGAAAACAGCTCCCAGATACATAAAACCAGAAACAGCGGTGACAAAACCACAAGGGCGGCGAGCGCCGCCGCAAAGCTGTATCCCCGCTGGATCTTCAGATACAGACGCTGTCCCGGTGTAAATAAGGGCATCCGGATCTCCTTCTCTTTATCCATCACACGATACTTCATACCTCTGCCCCCGTTTCCTCCGTCACGGCCGCCTCCATCTGCGGATTGTCCGGACGGATCGTATATTCGGGAACCAGTTCCTGAACTTTCTCCCGGATGTCTTCTGCCTCGGCGAAGGCTGCGTGCACCAGCATCTCCACCTTCTCCTTGATCGCTTCTCCGTCCACCGGATTTAGCTGTGCCACATAGATTTTCCCGTTTCTTGTGGGTTTCAGATTCTTTTCATCAATCAAAAGTTCCTCGTACAGCTTCTCTCCCGGACGAAGTCCGGTATAAACAATTTTGATATCCTGATCCGGGATATGACCGGAAAGGCGGATCATCTTTCTGGCCAGATCTGCAATCCGCACCGGCTCTCCCATATCCAGAATAAAGATCTCTCCTCCGGTGGCACTGGCGCCGCACTGCAGTACCAGACTGACTGCCTCGGGAATTGTCATGAAGTACCGGATAATGTCAGGATGAGTCACAGTCACAGGGCCGCCGTGTTCGATCTGTTTGCGGAACAGGGGAATCACACTGCCGTTGCTTCCCAGCACATTTCCGAACCGGACTGCGGAATAAACCGTCTCCGATCTCTGTGCAAAGCTCTGCAGAATCAATTCGCAGATGCGCTTGGACGCGCCCATAATATTCGTCGGACGCACCGCTTTGTCCGTGGAAATCAGTACCATCTTGCGGGCATGATAGCGGTCTGCCATCTTTGCCACCAGATAGGTGCCGAGCACGTTGTTTTTAATTGCCTCATTCGGGCTCTCTTCCATCAGCGGTACATGTTTATGAGCGGCAGCATGGTATACAACCTCCGGACGGTACTCCCGGAAAACAGCCTCGATTCTTCGCTCATTGCGCACAGAACCGATCAGAACCACCAGATCCAGCTCCGGAAATTTCTCTTTTAATTCATTTTGAATGTCGTAAGCATTGTTTTCGTAGATATCCAGTATAATCAGGCGCTCCGGATGATACATGGCCACCTGCCGGCAGATCTCACTGCCGATGGAGCCGCCCCCGCCGGTCACCAGGATCACTTTCCCCGTGATATGCTTTCTCACATCACTCATATCCAGCTGCACCGGATCCCTGCCCAGCAGATCCTCAATCTGCACGTCCCGGAGCATGGAAACATCCACTTCCTCATTGACCATCTGATAGATTCCCGGGAGGATCTTAATCCTGCAGGCTGTCTGCTGGCAGATGTTAAGCAGCCGTTTCTGTTCCTCTCCTCCAAGCGTCGGAATCGCCACAACGATCTCTTCAATATGATATTTCTCCACCGCTTCGGGTATGTAATCTCTGGAACCCACCACCGGAATGCCGCAGAGATAGGTCTTTTTCTTCTTCGGATTGTCATCGATGATGCAGGGAATGACCCGGTTCAGATGTTTGCTGGTTTTCATCTCTTTTACAATCATGTACCCTGCCGCACCGGCACCGACAATCATGGTGCGGATGGGCCGCTGATTTCTGCCCGCGCCGTAGCGGTAGCGCACGATATGCAGAATACGGTAAGAATACCGGTTTGCACCCGTCAGGATCAACAGCAGGAGTGCATACATAAACGGATAGCTTCTCGGCACCGGAAGGGAAAGCAGATACATCCCTATTTCCTGCAAAAGGGCAGACAAAGCAACTGCGCATACGATATTACGCAGTTCATTGATACTGGCAAAACGCCAAAGACTTGTATACAGGTGGAAAATGCCGTTTAATGTGAGTGTTACTGCCAGATTGATTATCAGATAGTCTGCAATGCTTTCCAGAAAAGCCGGCTCGATGGCGATAAAACTGAAATCGAAGCGAATCCAGAGACTTGCGGTCATTGCCACAAGAATGGTAAGTGAGTCCAGAAGCATAAGTGCCAGGATTTTCAACAGGGATTCGATCCTGACGGTCCTCTTATTTTCTTTCTTATTCATATTGTCCCTCTCAACTTGGAATCTGAAAGTTTTCCCAATTTGATGCCCCATCCCCCTGTCCCCCGACGGGAAATTCTTTCAACATATAGTTGTTGTCACATTATAACACAAAAAACGCAGTCTGTAACCTTTTTCTCTGCAACTTTATTTATGATTTTTTGCTTGCTTCACTTTTCTATTTACAATTCAAACTATTCGTCAGATATTTCCCGCGTTTACCCGGGTTATTATGCGAATCTTCATTGAACTGTCAGATTTTCAAAAAACCGGCAGCGCCGGGAGATCAAATCAGCTGTACTGTTTCTCCCGATGATACCGGTTTTTTCTGTTCGGTTTTTTCTGTTCGGTTTTTTATTTCTGTCTTTTCTTATCTGCTGTGTTCTGTTTCTTTTTTGTCTTTTCCGCTCTCATTTGTCAGGCGCAAAAGCAGTCCGGCAAGGAGCAATGCCGCCGCTGCCAAACCGATACCTTTTCCGGCAGATGACCAAAGCCCTGCGACTGCGTAGCCAAGCAGCGGAACCACACCCACCGCACGGCCGATCAGCGCTTCATAGGTTACGGGCTTTTCGTCCACCCGGTCATTGGCATCCCCTTTTGTATAAAAGCAGCGGTTCTCCTCGTCCTTTTCCACCACACGGTGGGTCACCACGGTATTTTCCGACAGACAGAAGGAGATGACATCGCCTTCCTCCACCTCATCGGCACCGCAGTTTTTGACATACACCACACTGCCCACCGGATACGACGGTTCCATACTGCCGCTTTGTACCACCATCGGGCGGATCCCGAAAAGCTCCGGTACAAGCAGAAGGAATGCCGCGGCAAGAAACAGCAGCGTAAAGATGGAAAGACCTGCATCACAAATCTTTTTGATCATGCTTATCCTTTATGTCCTCATGCAGCTGCAATCCATGGATAAGAATCTTCCTGCAAGCCGGGGCATTCGGCTTTGCAGGCTTCTTTTCCGGTTCCCACGGGCAGTGCACCTCTGCCCGTGATTCTATTTTACTCATTGCAGCCGCATTTGACAACCGGAATCTGCATTAATTTGCTGCTGCCATCAGCTGATTGGTCAGCCCGATCCGATTTGTCTTGAAATGGAAGAACGGACGCTCCGGAAGCTGGATAATCTCAACCGGGCACTCGTGAACCTCCAGTGCGTTGATGGCATCCTCGCGGATATCGTCGATGGTATAGCCATCCTCCAGCACCACATACAGATACGGCAGGAAGTATCCCTTATGATCGGTATCCGGGGCAATGACAAAGAATGCATCCACAATTCCGTCGATCTGCGCATCGATGATACGGTTTTCCATGGTAAGGGCGATCAGACGGCCGCCGTCGAAACGCAGGGAATTTCCGCGGGTCAGCACATGGAAAATACCCTCTTCGGTGACATAACCGATGTCTCCGGTATGCAGCCATACGTTTCCGTCCTCATGTCTGATCAGCGCCTTGGCTGTGGCCTCTTCGTTGTCATAACCAAGCATGTTGCCCGGGCCCGTCTTGCAGATTTCGCCAAGCTCGTTGTATCCCAGTTCTTCTGTTGTGCCGGGCTTGAAAATACTCATGTTGGACAGAGGCATCGGAATTCCGATGTTGCCGTTTCCGTACTTGAACTGCGGCGGACAGGGGAATGTACAGTTAGAACCTGCTTCGCTCTGTCCGTACGCTGCGGTAAATGTGATATGGCAGTTATGTTCTTCCAGGAATTTCTGGCTTCTCGCCAGCTGTCCGTTATTGTATGCTTCGCAGCCCGCACCTGCTGCCAGCAGATGAGACAGATCATAATCCTTTGGTACGCGCTCACTCTGCATGAGCACTTCGAAAAACATCGGGATCAGCGGCCACAGGTTTGGTTTGTAGCGCATGATCTCCAGATCCACATCATTGACATCGCAGTACGGATCCAAAATCAGATATTTGTTTGAGGTCAGAGGAGAGAGTATCATGGATACTACAACCGCAACCAGACATGGCGGCAGGCAGGTCAGCAGCCAGCTGGGGCGGAAGTCTCCCGCAGCTCCGTAAGGTGCCATCTGATAGATAATGCCAAGCATCGTATGAGCAGAATGGATGACCTGTTTGGATGTTCCGGTGGATCCGCTGGTGTAAGCCCGGTACAGGGGACGGTGAATATCTGCAGGTGCGTCCACTTCTCCATTGTAGTCGTCAGCCAGTGAAAGGAAGTCTTCCCAGGACATGGTCAGATTTTCGCTGATGGCGTCTCCGCTGTAGAGAGATTCGATATTCTGAACGATGTGATCCGGGATATTCTTTTTGTCTGTTCTGCAGTAGGGAGAGAGAAGAATGACTTTCTCGACACCTGCATCTTCCACGTAAACATCCATATCTTCCTGTGACAGATAATCATGGGCAAAAATGATCTTAGAACCTGTTTTTGCCACAGCTTCCGCGTTCTCTTCGATGGTGTTGTCACGGCAAACCAGGGACGCACCGATCTTCTCTGCAGCCAGCAACATGGAAATAAACTGCGGTACAGAGTGGAAAAATACCGGAATCTGGGAACCAATACCAAATCCCAGCGCTTTGAGCGCTTTGGCAACAGTCTCTGTTTCCTTCAGCATCTCCTCCCAGGTAATGTCGGTTCCGTAATAGTGCATTGCCGGCACTTCCATTCCCGGGCAGGAATTTCTCACATATTCATTCAGTGTGCACTCCGGCACTTTCAGATTTGCAAATTCCGGAGGATAATACTCCATCCACGGACGATCTACACTTGGTTTCCCTGTCAAACGATTCATAACCTTGTTTCCTTTCTCTCCCTCGTTACTTTATTTTCCAAATTACTCTGTTAAGCGTTTGTCAAAATTCGTTTTGGCGTTGTTAAGCTTCTGTCAAAATTCGTCTTGGCGTTTACCAACTGTAAGTTTATCAAGACAGGTTGAAGTCTACCATGTCTGGAAAATTTTGTCACGGGAATTAAAAGGAAACTATTGGCACTTTGTGATTCACGAAATTCCATTTTCAGGGTTTGCAGCCCGAATCATGTCGAGAAAATACTGATGTACCCGGGTGTCCTCTGTGACTTCCGGATGGAATGCTGTCACCAGCTGATTTCCCTCTCTGGCAGCCACAATCAGACCGTCCACTTTTGACAGGATCTCCGCGTTCCCAAATACCGATTCAATATAGGGAGCGCGGATAAAGTTCATCGGGATCTCTCCGATTCCCGCAAACTCTGCCGTCGTGCAAAAGCTCCCCAGCTGTCTTCCGTAAGCATTTCTCTTTGCCCGGATTCCCATGGTGCCAAAACAGGAAAGCCCGCCTTCCACCTCTTTTGCCAGCAGAATCAGGCCTGCGCAGGTGCCGAATACCGGCAGTCCTGCACGGATTTTTTCCTGCAGCGGTTCTAATAGCTCAAGGTCCGTCAGAAGCTTTCGCATGACGGTGCTCTCCCCTCCCGGAAGAATCAGACCGTCAAACGGTTTCTCCAGGTCTCTCTTCTGCCGAATCTCAAAGCACGAAACTCCCAGCTTTTCCAATACCTGCTCATGTTCAATAAACGCACCCTGAACTGCCAACACTGCAACTGTCATTTTTTCTGTCCTTTCCCTGTGTTGAATTTCTTGAATTCCAGTTTTTCAATTTTTTCAACTTTTTCAATTTTCCGAAAAATTTATTTTCCTCTCTCTGCCATGAGCAATGCAATCTCCTGTTCATTGATGCCTACCATGGCTTCTCCCAGATCCTCGGAAAGTTCTGCGATCAGTTTTGCGTCTGTATAGTTTGTCACAGCCTGTACAATGGATGCTGCACGTTTTGCCGGATTGCCGGATTTGAAGATACCGGAGCCCACAAATACGCCTTCTGCGCCCAGCTGCATCATCAGTGCAGCATCTGCCGGTGTAGCCACACCGCCTGCTGCAAAGTTTACCACCGGAAGTTTTCCGTGATCATGCACATACTGCAGCAGATCAACCGGTACCTGCAGCTGTTTTGCCGCCTCGAAAATCTCATCGGAACGCAGGTTCTGCACTCTTCGAATCTCTGAATTCATAGCTCTCATATGGCGAACAGCCTGAACCACATCTCCGGTGCCCGGCTCTCCTTTGGTACGGATCATGGAAGCACCCTCTGCAATTCTCCGCAGCGCCTCTCCCAGATCCTTTGCGCCGCAGACAAACGGAACACGGAATGCTCTCTTGTCAATATGGTACACGTCGTCTGCCGGAGAGAGCACTTCACTCTCATCGATGTAGTCAATCTCAATCGCCTCCAGAATCTGTGCCTCCACAAAATGACCGATCCGGCATTTTGCCATCACCGGAATGGATACTGCTTCCTGAATTCCCTTGATCATCTTCGGGTCGCTCATACGGGAAACACCGCCCGCTGCGCGGATATCCGCCGGAATCCGCTCCAGCGCCATAACAGCGCAGGCGCCGGCTGCCTCTGCGATCTTTGCCTGCTCCGGTGTGGTGACATCCATGATCACGCCGCCCTTTAACATCTGTGCCAACTGTTTATTTAATTCGTATCTGTTCTCACTCATCCTTATATTCCTACCTTTCCTGTATATTCTGTATGTTTAATAAGTTATTTGGAATAGTGGTATCATAGCAGGATATTGGCACGTTTAAAATATCCAGTTTTTCATTATTTAACCAGTCCAGTCTGTGTCGTTGCTATTCTGAGGGTATAAGAAATGAAGGGCTGTCGTGTGACAGCCCTTCATTTCTTATCCTCTTCCCCGAAAAACGTAACGATATCATCTATGCCGCGCAGCGCCTCTTCATCCTCAACTGCCGGCACATGATCCGTATCATGGCTGGAAACCAGCGGATGAATCGACTTACAGTTTGTAAGACGCAGCAATGTCCGTGCTGTCTCATAAGCCTTGTCGATGGCACCGGCTCCGCCGCCAACTAAGATCACGGCTCCTTTTTTCGGTTTCAGGTTCGGTTTTTCTTTTCGTATAAATTTTGCGCAAAAATAGGTCTGCAGTCTGCTGCCCACATCCAGGACCTTCCCGGTCAGTTCTGAAAAATAGACCGGCGATGCGATCAGGACGCAGTCGCAGACTTCCAGGTATTCATAAACCTCCTGCATCTCATCCTTGACGGCACAGCCCGGATGTTTCCAGCAGTACCGGCAGTCCACACAGGGGGAAATCTCGCAGCGGTAAGCGTCGACCACCTTGTATTCTCCCGGCAGTTTTGCAGTGAGAATGCGAAGCAGGCCGGCTGTATCGCCGTTTACTCTCGGGGAACCATTGATAATTAAAGTTTTCATATGCAATCTTGAATAACAATCCTCCACATAATTTATTTATAATGCACACAATTCTGTATTTGCATTATTTATATACTCGTTTACCTGCAATTCATAACTATCCAGTATAATAACTCCCTGCGGCACACGATTAAAATCGAAAACATTCATATAATCAACATGTGTTCTAATCAAAATCATATACTCACATTTTTTTGTTTTACTTGCTTTAGTCAATTTATCCATAGCCTCGTCTAAGGTTTCTTCCTCTTTCTGAATTTTTACTGAAACAGGTTTTCCACCTACATACTCAGATAAAAATCCATCAATCCCACTATTTCTTTGAACCGGCGTAGCATGAATTGATTTCAATATTGCCAATTGATTATCTGACAAATTCCGATATGCCGCTTTTCCCTTCTTTAACAAAAAAGAGTCTGTTTTTATCAATGTTTCTAATCGTTTTTCAGCAAGTGAAACAGCATCTCTCGATATATCCATACCAAAATATTTTCTATTAAGCATTTTAGCCGCAACCAGTGTTGTCCCTGACCCTGCAAACGGATCAACAACAATATCTCCTTCTTTCGTTACAAGCTTGATGATTTGTTCAAGCAAAATAATCGGTTTTTGTGTCGGATATCCTACTCTTTCCTTTGCTTTTGGATTTAAATACGGTATTTCCCATACATCAGATAATGGAACGCCCTTTTTGCTTTTTCCTATAACTATATCTCCATTTTCATCTGTCTTATATCTTGCTTTTCCTTCCTTATCTCTTACTCGTTCTTGTAAAATCTGATCAATATTCGTAGTCTCTGAATAATCTGTGTAGATACGATTAAATTTGAAATTATCTGTTTTGCTATAAAACAGAATCACCTGATGATTATTTAACAACCCTTTTTTCGAGTTTGACCACCTTTTATATACCCAAATAATCTCACTTTGAAAATTTTTCATTCCAAATATTCTATCTAATAATACTTTTAAGTAATGAGATGCATTCCTATCGCAATGCACGAAAATACTCCCTGTATCTTTGAGTATCCTTTTACACTCTTCAAGTCTTTTCTCCATAAACAGCAGATACTCTTCCATACTTTTCCATTTATCAGAAAAGACTAATTCTGTTTTTGTTTCTTTCGAATACAATCGCTGTACATCCTGTGTAAAAAAGGGCGGATCCAAATAGACTAAGTCAACCGTATTATCTTCTATCCTCATTAATCCATTGACACAATCATCACATATCACTTTATTTAGTTCCATATAATCATTCCTTCATTTTATTAAGAACTTCTTTTAAATTCACTCCGGTCTCCTTTTCCAGGTAGTTCCAGGCCTCCTCTCCAGCATAGTATTCTCCATCAACATCTTTATAAAGCTGTTTTAATGCTGCCTGAATACGAATTGCCTGTTCTCTATTCGGTTCAAAAAACATGATTCTAATGGGAATATATCCTGCATCCTTAATCACTTGTACTCTTTTGCGTTCTTTTTTTATATGATCGCCATCTGTTGTAGCATCTTTCCACTTAATTTCGTAAGCTCTATTATCAACCAAACAATCAATTTCAACGTGTTCAGGACTTTTATCTATAGTATTTAATAATTTCACTTTTTCTTTCGCCTGTGGAAATGCTTGTTTAAAACAATTAATTGCCAATTCTTCTAACATAGATCCAGCATATTTGTAAAGAAACCGACCAACGTTTTGTTGATAATCTATCTGGTAACCTTCTTCACTGGTAAAACCCAACGCATTATATATCATATAATGGTCGTTATTGTCCTCTTCCATCTCCTTCTTTCCTGAATCTTTTTTTGCAATTTTTCTCTATATTTCATTACAATGCTTTCTAATCTTTCATCACTGTCCATTATCTCAAATCTCCTTTATATAGATAATTTGACCCTTGGCTCATATGATGATGTCAGAGTCAAAAGGTCATGACTTCTTGACCCTAACATCATATGATTGATTATATCATACAAAAAGATTCTTTTCACTTATTTATATTCGGTTTTTCAATCCCGCTATATTCCCAGCACCTTTCGTTTCCGGAACAGTCTTGCCACTGCATAGACCGCACCGCAGATCTCAGAGATCCAGATGGCATACCATACTGCCTGGATTCCGCCGAATTTCGCAAACAGCCA
>JAQYOA010000078.1 GCA_028727605.1 Lachnospiraceae bacterium | reverse complement strand
CTCTTTCAATAAAAGCAGCATAATCATTGTCCGGCACAAAACAGATCTCCTGAGAGTCTTTCTTTTTTGCCACAGGAAGATGTATTTTTTCTGCAATGGCACGAATTTCATCTTTCGTATACTCTCCCACAGGCATCAGCGTATGAGAAAGCTGTTCCTGTGTCAGATTATAGAGCGCATAAGTCTGATCTTTTGATGCAGTCACAGAATTTTTCACTGCAAAACGCCCATTGTCAAGCCGTGCAATTCTGGCATAATGTCCGGTTGCGATATAGTCGGCGCCAATCGAAAGACTGCGATGCAGCAGCGCCTCCCATTTTACATACCGGTTACAGGCAATGCATGGATTCGGTGTTCTTCCTTTCAGATACTCAGCGGTAAAATAATCCATGACATTTTTTTTGAATTCCTGTTTGAAATTCATAACATAATAGGGAATGTCCAGCATCCGGGCAACCCTTCTCGCGTCATCCACCGCAGATAAACCGCAGCAGCCGCCATTCTCTTCAAGTACTTTTTCAGATTCATCCTGCCAGATCTGCATAGTGACACCGATCACTTCATAACCGGCTTCCTTCAGCAGATAAGCTGCCACCGAGGAATCCACACCTCCGGACATTCCGACAACTACTTTCTGTCCTGCCATAATTTAATATTCTTCCTCTTCTTCGCCTTCACTGATATCTGCTTTTGGCTTTTCAAGTCCTTCAATCTTGATGTTATGTTTCTCAGCATAATCCCACAGAGCCGCATGGATTGCTTCCTCAGCCAGAAGTGAACAGTGCACTTTTACCGGCGGAAGTCCATCCAGTGCCTCCATAACTGCTTTGTTTGTTACTTCCAGTGCTTCCTGAATGGTTTTTCCTTTTACCAGTTCTGTTGCCATACTGCTGGTGGCAACCGCTGCTCCGCAGCCAAATGTTTTAAACTTGCAGTCTCTGATCACTCCCTGATCATCAATATCAAGATACATTCTCATGATATCTCCGCATTTTGCATTTCCTACGGTTCCTACTCCGCTGGCATTTTCGATTTCACCTACATTTCTCGGATTCTGAAAATGATCCATTACTTTTTCACTGTACATAATTTGTTTCCTCCTGTATATTAACCATACTTCGGTGCTGTCCGTCAGACAGCCAACTAGTTACTGATTTTCTTTTTTCTGCTTTTTGACAAAGTCTTCGTAGAGTGGCGACATACTGCGCAGCCGATCCACAATTACTTTAATCTGATCAACCGTGTAATCAATTTCTTCTTTTGTCGTATCACCGCTAAGAGTCAGACGCAGAGAACCGTGTGCGATTTCATGCGGCAGTCCGATTGCCATCAGTACATGAGACGGATCCAGAGATCCTGAAGTACAAGCGGAACCGCTTGATGCAGCAATTCCCTTCATATCCAGCATAATCAGCAGGGATTCTCCCTCGATAAATTCGAAACTGATATTGCAGTTATTCGGAAGACGTTTGACCGGATCTCCGTTCAGCCGGCAGTAAGGAACCTCTTTGAGGATGCGTCCGATCAGATAATCTCTCAGTTCTGTTTCACGTGCAGTACGCTCTTCCATAGTTTCTGCTGCCAGTTTTGCTGCAGCTCCATATCCTACAATACCGGGAACATTTTCCGTTCCTGCACGGCGTTTTCTCTCCTGAGCACCGCCATGAACAAATGACCGGATCTTCACACCTTTTCTGATATAAAGAAAGCCGATTCCTTTTGGTCCGTTAATTTTATGTCCGCTGGAACTTAACATATCGATTCCGCATTCATCCACATTGATCGGAATCTGGCCGAATGCCTGAACTGCATCTGTATGGAACAGAATATTATGTTCCTTTGCAATTCTTCCGATTTCACGAATAGGCTGGATCGTTCCGATCTCATTGTTCGCTGTCATGACGGAAATCAAAATTGTCTCGGGTGTAATCGCTTTTTCAAGCTCATCAAGTTTTACAACTCCGTTTTCGTCAACATTCAGATACGTAATTTTCGCTCCGCGTTCTTTTTCCAGATATTCGCAGGTATGCAAAATTGCATGATGCTCAATTTTCGTTGTGATAATATGGTTGCCCTCATTTTTGTATGCCTCAAAAGTAGCTTTCAAAGCCCAGTTATCAGATTCACTGCCGCCTGCAGTAAAATAGATCTCCTCTGCTTTCGCACCGAGAACATTTGCAATCTGCTCTCTTCCTTTGTTGATTGCTTCTTTACTTTTTCCGGCAATTTCATAGATACTGGATGGATTTCCATACAACTCGCTGAAATAAGGAAGCATTGCCTCTACAACTTCCGGTGCGGTCCTTGTTGTTGCCGCATTGTCAAGATAAATCATCTGATTCACACTCCTGTCATGTTTTCTATTTTACGCTTACTGAGTTTCTGATTTTCTCGTACCAGTTCTCCCAGGCTGATTCCATCTACCGCATTTGTGATGCTGTCATTAATTTTCTGCCAGACAAATCTCGTCACACAAAAATCCGCCTCCTCGCAGTTCCCGTTTTCCTGGTTGGCCGGACAGGTCACCGCATCAAGACTGCCTTCCAAAACGCGAAGTATGTCTCCCACTGATATGGCGTCTGCCGGTTTCGCCAGCACGTAGCCGCCGCCTGCTCCCCGCACACTCTCAATCAATCCGGCTTTTCTAAGCGGCCGTACCAGCTGTTCCAGATAACTCTCCGAAATTCCCTGACGTTCCGAGATACTCTGTATTGATACAGCTCCTTCACCATCATGGCTTGCCAGATCAATCAATGCACGAAGACCATATCTTCCTTTGGTAGAAAGTTTCATTCCTGATCTCCTCCTGGTTTTACAGACCGACTGCAGACATCTGCAGTTCGTCTGCCCGAAATACAAAAGCGTTGTTCTTTCTCCGATATAAATCCGAGTGATTTTGTCGGATTTATGTCATAGTCAGAATAGCATCGTTTCCCGGTTCTGTCAAGGCTATTTTTTCATATACTAGCAATACCAGATCTAAAGGGGTAAACAAATCCTATGTCAAAAAAGAAAGCTTTATTGGTTGGCACATTTACGTTGACTTTTGCCGGACTTTTGAGCAGATTAATCGGTTTCTTCTATAGAATATTCCTTTCTCAGATGATCGGTGCGGAGGAACTCGGGATTTTTCAGCTGATCACACCGGTCTACGCGCTGATGCTGTCCGTCTGCACAGGCGGCATTCAGACCTCCCTCTCTCGCTTCATTGCTGCGTGTACTGCTTCCGGAGATACCAAAAAAGCACGCACTTATCTCTTTACCGGCACTTTGACAGCATCTGTTCTCTCCCTGATCTCCGGAATTCTGCTCTATTATTCTGCCGATCTGATCGGATGCAAATTGCTTCTCTCACAAAGAACCGTACCGATTCTTCGTGTCATTGCATTCGGGATATTCCCCGCAAGTATTCATTCCTGTCTCACTGCCTGGTATTTTGGGCAGAACAGAACCGTTGTCCCTTCGATTTGTCAGCTGTTAGAGCAGAGTGCGCGGACAGCTGCCACTTATGCTGCATGCCGCATCTGTCTGATGCAAGGTACTGCCTTGTCTGCTTCCATTGCAGCAATCGGAACTTTAGCAGGAGAACTTGTCTCCAGTATCGTGACATCCCTGTTTCTCCTCTCATCCTCCCGCGTGCGCCAAAAAGACCGGACTTTTGAATACCATTTCCGGGATTGTTTTGTTCCTCTTATGGAGATGGCACTTCCCCTGACGCTGAACCGTATTTTCATCAATCTTCTGCACGGTATCGAATCCGTTCTGATCCCGGGCAGACTTCAGGTTTTTGGGCTCACTTCCAAAGAAGCTCTGGAAACCCTTGGCATCTTGACTGGTATGGCACTCCCAATGATTTTCTTTCCTTCCACGATTACACACGCAGTTTCTGTTATGCTGCTTCCGGACATCGCCAAAGACCAGGCTGCCGGGCGAAAAGAAAGTATTCTTATAACCACCGAGAAAACCATCAAATACTGTATGGTGCTGGGAATTTATGCGGCAGGCGCCTTTTTCTTTTACGGACCGGACATGGGACTTGTCCTGTTTAAGAACAAACAAGCCGGCACATTTCTGCGCATTTTGTCGTTTCTCAGCCCGTTCCTCTATCTGGAAGCTACGTTAACCAGCATCTTAAATGGTCTCGGAAAAACATCTCTGGTCTTTCTGCAAAACTCAGCAGGACTGGTTATCCGTATCCTGTTTATCTTTTTTCTCATACCCGAAAGGGGAATTGTCGGTTATCTTTATGGAATACTGGCCAGTGAGCTTACAATTACTCTTATGAATCTGTCTTTTCTCCGAAAGGAAATTCCTTTTCATGCCGCTCCTTTTCGAAATCTGCTTTTGCCCGCTGCTTCAATCATCGTATCGCTGACCCTGACACGAGCTTTCTTTGTACTGCTATCCCTTTTCGTCACGCTTCCGGCTCTGCCTGCCCTGATTCTTCCGCTTCTTTTGTCCCTGATTCTTTATCTTTCCCTTTTGTATCCTCTGATATCATCCGGAAATCATCTCTTTCCGCTCTCCAAAAAGAAACAGACCACTTGATGGTCTGTTTCCCGGACTTTTTGTTTTTCCTTTACCACTCTTCTTCGCGGATCAGTTTCAGCACAGCAGTAGCTTCATAGGTCATCGCCTCATCATGCACAAAAGCAACTGTTCCGTGAAACGGTGCGTAAAGTGCACTTAGCATCGTTCCCAGATACGGATCATAAATTCTTGCAAGCAGCTGCCCCTCACTTACTTCCTGACCGGCGTCTACATGTGCCTCAAAGAAACCTGCCCGATCTGCTCTGACCGGAATCATATCCTCACTGTTGATTACTCTGGAAATATATCCTTCGCGACCGCGATACCGTATCATGTTCTGGCGTGACATAAAATTCAGAATTGCCTCCACAGCCTGGCGGGCACTTTCTCTTTCTACTTTCGCCGTATTTGTCGTATAAATTGAAAATGCCTGTGTTTCCCAGATCTGCCAGTTGTAGTTCAAGGTTGTTGTATCAAAAGGTCTCGGCGTGTGACGCACAACGTAGGGAAGACCGAATTTCTGCGCCAGCGTTACATCTTCATATCCTGTTTTCATCATTCTCACATGTGGGACAAAAGCTCCGGGCATATAGAAGGAGGCAAACTGAATGCCATATTGATATTCTTTTACCGCTTCAAATACCCCTGCAGCAATTCTCTGTGTGGTCTCTCCTTTGTCATACCCCGGAAACATTCGATTAATGTCCGTATTATCGATACTCCAGAATCTCTTTTTAATATTCATAGAATAAGGATTCACACAGGGAATCACCAAAATCTCAATTCCGGGTTCCATCTTTCCCTTCTCTTCCAGTTCACAAAGTCTTTTTATCAGCTGTGAACAACAGAACAACTGCTGATTCTCATTTCCACGGGTACTTCCCACCACACAGAGTGTTTTTTCTCCGTGTCCAAAAGAAAATCCTGTCACACGAAAATCATCACGGTACAGTCCTTTAATCTCAAACAGTATTTTACGCTCCATAATATCCTCCC
This sequence comes from Lachnospiraceae bacterium, assembly GCA_028727605.1. GTDB lineage: Bacteria > Bacillota > Clostridia > Lachnospirales > Lachnospiraceae > Fusicatenibacter. The sequence continues at coordinate 13,888 of JAQYOA010000078.1, read as the reverse complement.
GATGATTTCATTTACCCGATTCGTTTCTCTGCCTCGGCATCATGGCCTTTTAATATTCTTGCAAGGAGAGATCCCTCATCTACCACCGGATATTCACGAATCGTAAAAAGCCAGCCATCTGCAGGTGCCTCTACGGTACACAAGCGAATGCCTCTCAGAGGATCGACAATCTGTCCGATTTCCATACCTTTTTTCACCAGCGCTCCATGGGAAAGCGTTTTCATAAAAATACCGGAGACAGGTGCATTCAGAAATTCCACTTCCTTTGGATCTGACGACACGATCGGTGTTCTCACTTCCACTGTAGGGCCTTCCCAGATTCCCAGATATTCCATCAGTTTAAAGATACCGTCCGTGAGTTGATCTCCATACTCCCTCGTAATCCGCATACCGACTCCCATCTCTACAACCAGTGTCGGAACCTTGCGGCTGTTAAGGCTGTATGCCAGTGTAGAGGAAAGCACCGTACTGTTGCTGTGCACCCACAGAAAATCGACATTCGCCAGCTTTCCAAGGCCAAGAAGGCTCTCTGTATGTTCCTCGTTGATGCGAATCTGCGGAATTTCAGTCAGATAGATATTGCTGGCATGAATATCCAGACATAAATCGGAGCCTTCCAGATCTTCGATGATTTTTGAGGCCACATATTCGTTCATGTCGCCGTCTTCCCTGCCCGGAAAAATGCGGTTCATGTCCAGGTCAAAAGCCGGGATCCCGCGCGTCACCGAATCAATTCCAAACGGATTCAATGCCGGATAAATATCTACAATTCCGTGTAAATATTCCGGATGTTCTCCAATTCGCCTTGCAACCTCGTAACATACATACTGACCTTCCAGTTCATCCCCGTGGATTCCCGTCACAATACTGATTCTTTTTCCGGTTGTTCCGTCCACAGGTCTCAGACGCTGTTTTTGGATCCGCAGTACTTCATCAACCGGAAATCCAACTTCTGCAACTGTTTCTATCATAAACAATCGTCCTCTTTTCCTTCCATTCTCTTATAGTCTGCCGTTTAGCTCACTGACCAGAACATGGATCGTTTGTCTTTGTACAGTCCGTCCCACAAAAATTCCCTGGTTAATGATGCAGTCTTTGTAATCCCGCCCGGAAGAAATTTTAATGTGCTGATCATCCACAATCAGGTTATTTGTGGGATCCAGCGGTATCCATACCCCATCCTGACAGATTTCTACCCAGGCATGGCTCAGCCCTTCCCCCATCAGCATTCCTACAACATATCGGCATGGGATCTTTTTCATTCGGCACATAGAAAGCAGAATATGTGCATAATCCTGGCAGACACCCCGCCCTCCGGCAAACGCTTCTTCTGCGGTTGTATCGATCGTTGTCACACCCGGTACATAACAAAACCGGTTGTGAAGCGCTTTCATATAAAGAATTGCCCGATCCAGATCGGTCATATCATCCGTAATTCGAATGCTGTCTGTAAATGCCGTAATTTCAGGACCGGGTTTGGTATACTCGCTTTGATAACGAAAAAGTCCGGTACGGGCTTCCTTTGCGTCTTCCTCCGAAGATGACAGACCGCAGACTGCCCGTCCGGTTAACAATACCGAAAAATGATCATGAGAACCTTCCGAATATCCATAAATGCACTGATTTCCAAAGGAGTCCTCATCTGTGGATAAGAACTCCTTCGGATAAACATCAATGTTCAAATCTAAAATCTTTTGCCTTTTGTCAGAACGGGGAACGCATTTTAATGTAAAACGGTGTTTTTCCACCGGTGTTTCAAATTCCAGTTTCATGCTGTATTCGAAACGCAGTTCCTTCATATCGATTATTCCTCCAGTATACTTTCTACCTCTTTCACAATACCATAATAATCGATTTCAGATGATTCCACAAGTTCTTTTAATCTCGGAAGCGCTTCCTTGCGGTATTTCAGACAGGTTCTTGGAATTCTTCCTGCCAGACGGTCCACCTCCCGTTCCATCTTTTCTGCATCCAGACGAAGCCTTCCATAGAGATCCAGACGCTCAACTCTTTTACCGACTTTGATAATATTTCTGACATTTTCGCTGTCGATACTGTCATCCACCATTCCCCAGAATGCGAGAATATTATCCACAACTTTTTGCAGTTCAATCAACGGCGCTTCGGAAACTCCCGCACGATTCATGTCATACATTGCAAGCTGAATATAAGATACACATTCGCTCCCGATCTCCTCTCTCAGGGTAATGCAGTTATCATACGCTCTTGTCAGGTTGGAATAAATAGAATTCGGATCCTTTGGATCAAAACAGTACCGTGCTATGAAATCTTCACTGGAAGTATAGATATTCGGAATATCCAGCCTTTTACAGAACAATTCATAACTGTCAAAATAGGAGTCAATCATTTCATCGAAGCTGTCTGAAAACAGCCGAATGGTTGTATAAACCCGCTCACTGTATCTTCCGAGCCAATACAGGCGGTCTGTGTTTTCTACCGAGATAATACCCATGTGTCTTTAAATCCTCCTCCCTGAGATGAATTGACAATAAAGGAATCCGGATTGCGCGAAAAGCGGGTCAGTCCGCTCTTCCATACAACCGGTTCTTCCCCCATCAGGACAAAAGCCCGAAGATCTGCTTTTCTTGGAACCCACTCTCCGTTGTCCAGAATATCAATATCCTTAAAATCAATCACTTCCTGTGCGATAAAACGGCGCGGTTCACTCTTCAAAAGCTCAATAAAGTTTTCTTTTTGCTCCTTTGTCATCTTATTGCCAAAAACGACTCCGTAGCCTCCCGCTTCCGCCACATCTTTCAGCACAAGATCGTCAAAATGCTCCAGTACATATTCCATATCCTGCTCATAAAACGGCAGATAAGTCGGCGCATTCTGAAGGATTGGTTCTTCGTCCAGATAATACCGGATCATTTTCGGTACAAAATAATAAATTCCCTTATCATCTGCAACCCCATTACCCGGAGCATTTAACAGTGCAACATTGCCTTTTCTGAAAATGTCATAAATGTGTGGAATACCGATCAAAGATTCCTCATTGAAATTCATCGGATCCAGATATTCATCGGATATTCTTCGATATACGGCACCTACTTTTTCTTTCTTTCCACTGTAATCAATAAAATACAGATGGTCCTTCTCGACAATCAGCTGATTTCCGGTGACAAGATGTGCCCCTGTCTTTTCTGCAAGATAAGAATGCTCAAAATAGGCTGCATTATAGCGGCCAGGTGTCAAAATTACCGTGTGCCCGCCGGTGTTCACATAATCCATTGTATTTCGAAGGAGCTGCGCGTAATTGCGGTTATCTTCGATATGATATTCTTTGAAAGTACTCGGACTGCTTCGGCGGCAGAGGTCTCTTGCAATCATGGGATAAGATGCCCCGGACGGTACCCGAAGATTATCCTCCAGAATATACCATTCGTCATTTTTTCCCTGTACCAGATCAATTCCCGCTATATGGGCGTAGATTCCTTTGGGTGGAAGGACGCCTTCACACTGCGCCAGATATCCGCTGGAGGCAAAGATAAACTCTTCCGGAACCACATGATCTCTCACGATCTGCTTTTCCCCGTAAATATCGCGGATAAAACAATTCAGCGCCATAACCCTCTGTTTCAGACCCTTTTCCAGATACGCAAATTCTTCTTTTCCAATAACGCGCGGCACCGCATCGAAAGGAAACAGCTGCTCGCGAAATTCATTATTTTTATAAATTCCAAATTTCACGCCATATCTTGCCAGCAATTCATTCACTGTATCTGTATGACGACACAGATCCATATTTTTCATACGCATTCCTCCCTACTTTTTTCGGCAGTATGGAAATACTTTTTTAAATACTTCCTTTTACCCAAAACAAAAAGGCGTTTTGCTTTTCGCAAAACGCCTTCGTTTCAATTATCATACTCCTCCAACCCCCGAAGCGTCAATGTTTTTCTTCCATATTTCTCACAATCTTTTTCCTATGCAACAGAAAAATCCTCTGATCCTTTGGATTTTTCCTGATTTGCCGAAAAATTGTCGACATTTCTCCTCTTTTGTATTATAATGTTAAACGGCGCGCAAAGAGGCAGCCAAAACTCCTCTTTGTCCCAGGAATTCATACAAAGGCAAAAGGAGAACATCTATGAGCTTTGAATTTGTAAAAAAACTTCCAACTCCCAGCGAGATCCGGGAACAATATCCTTTGAGCAGTCATGCTGCCGAAGTCAAAAAAATGCGCGACGAGAAGATCGCCAGGGTCTTTACCGGGGAATCCGATAAATTTCTGGTCATCGTAGGTCCCTGTTCTGCAGATAATGAAGATGCTGTTCTGGAATACACCAATCGTCTGGCCAGAGTGGCTGAAAAGGTTTCTGACAAGTTAATTATTATTCCCCGTGTCTACACAAACAAGCCGCGTACCACCGGTGAAGGCTACAAAGGCATTGTCCACCAGCCGGATCCGGAAAAGAAGCCGGATCTTCTGCAGGGACTGATCGCTATGAGAAAAATGCATATGCGCGTCGTGGAAGAGACCGAACTTACCTCCGCTGACGAAATGCTCTATCCTTCCAACTGGAGCTATCTGTCCGATATCCTGTCCTATGTGGCAGTAGGTGCACGTTCTGTGGAAAATCAGGAACACCGCCTGACCGTATCCGGTATTGATATTCCTGCCGGTATGAAAAACCCCACCAGCGGTGATTTCTCTGTTATGATCAATTCCGTCATTGCGGCACAGGCTTCCCATTCCTTTATCTATCGTACCTGGGAAGTAAAGACCACCGGAAATCCTTTGACACACACCATTCTTCGCGGTGCCACCAATAAGCATGGCAACGCGATGCCGAATTACCATTACGAAGATATCCAGCTTCTTCTGGAAAAATACGGAGAAACTCACCTGAAGAATCCGGCAACGATCATCGATGCCAACCATTCCAACTCAAACAAGCAGTATGAGCAGCAGGTTCGTATTGTCAAAGACGTTCTGCATACCCGCAGATGTTCAAAAGATATCGAGAACCTGGTGAAAGGCGTGATGATCGAGAGTTATCTGGAGCCGGGCAACCAGAAAATCGGCTGCGGCACTCATGTTTATGGCAAATCGATTACAGATCCCTGCCTCGGCTGGGACGAAACCGAAAAGCTGATCTATGAAATCGCAGAGGAATGCTGATCATTCTGACAACTCAATCATCCATTCCTTTCTTTTCTTGACAGGAAAAAAGCAGACAAACTCATTTTGAGCTGTCTGCTTTTTTATGTAATCCTGCAATTCATTTGCGCGGATGTGCTCGGTTATAAACGTCTCTTATCTTGTAAACACCGACATTGAGGTACATCTGAGTAGTCGAAATATCAGAATGTCCCAGCATTTCCTGAACGCTCCGCAAATCAGCTCCATTCTGAAGCAGATGTGCCGCAAAAGAATGACGTAATGTATGCGGCGTGATATCCGTCGTGATTCCTGCAGATTTTGCATATCCTTTCAGGATTTTCCAAAATCCCTGACGGCTCATTGGTGTGCCCGAACAATTCACAAACAGATACTCACTCTCATGTACGCCAAGTAAAATATTCCGCGCCTCTTTCACGTAACGCTCTAGCGCTTTTTTCGCTGCACTTCCAAAAGGGACAATCCGTTCCTTACCGCTTTCACGGCAGGCAATATATCCCATCTGCAGGTTCAGCTCTGTCAATTTCAGATGAATAAGCTCACTGACACGAATCCCCGTCGCATACAGAAGTTCCAGCATTGCTTTGTCCCGAATGCCCTTCGGGCTTTTTTCATCCGGCTGTCGCATCAGCAGATCCACTTCCTGCACACTCATGATTTCCGGAATTTTACGCTCCACCTTTGGCGGCGTCAATCCTGCAGAAGGATCACTCTTTACCCGCCCATTCTGCATTTCATACTGAAAAAACGCATGTATCGCAGCTATACTGCGTGATACCGTTGCCGGTGAAAGCTGTTCTCTCTCCAGATGCAGCATATAAGAATTGAGGTTCGTGGTGTTTACCTGTTCTATCGTTGTGATACCTTGACTCTCCAGATAATTTGCCATCTTCTTCAGATCACGTGAATACGAAACCTCGGTATTGTACGAAGCTTTCTTCACATTGCGCAGATATTCAATAAAATCACAAATCGCATCCCTCATATTTCTCATCCGTTTCTCTCTCAAAATACCATCATCCGATGATTTCACTGACCTCAGTCACTTCATATCTGATAATTATATACAGATCTTATTTTATATGTCAAGCGAAATATCAAGCAAAACTCTGAGGAATTGCGGACAGACATAGCTTTCCAGAAAGATTCCCCAAAGAATCAGTACCACTCCCAGAAAATAGAGAAGACCATATCTGACAGATTCTCTTTGAATCCTTCCTCCTCCAAGCCTTGTCTTCTCCGACCATGCACTGCAGACACATGACATCAGGATCAACGCAGGAAAATACAGCAGAATCTGCGGCATTAATGTTCCGGCAAACAACAGAAACCCTTTCATCCCATTCTGCATCAGTGCCATTGTGAGCAGAACCCCGCACAAAAAGCCGTAGCCAAAGTCCGCCAGAGAGGCAAACAATCCACCGAAAACTGTCATTCCAACTATCATACCGGAGAACGCCGGAACCATTCTGATCTTTAACAGATAAGAAAAACACTGCGCTGCATCCGCCTTACGGCTGATAAATTCCTCAATCCGAAAACTCCGGATCATATTTTCTCCCACACTTCGATATTGATATGAAATCCCGATAAATATGCTTCCTGCCAAAAATCCGATAAAAAACAGGGCGCAGAAATAACGCCGGTATCGCATATATTCCATTCTCTTTCCACGTCCCATAAGATCGCCTTTTCAGCCTTTTACTCTAATCCCTTAACTATCTATATGGCGGATCCTGCTAAATTATGAAAAAGACTGCAGCCTCCCTTTTCGTCGGCTGCAGTCCCAAAACAGATACAATATTTACAATCAAAGGATCCTATTTTACGGTCAGGTAAGTGTCCAGATCATCAAACTGATCCAGATAACTTACAGCACCTTCATATTGGTTGGACTGAAGAACAATATTGACCGTATTGTAAATGCATCGTTTCAATTCTTCCATGGAAAGTGTTCCTTTTGCAAGCTCTTCGCGAATATTTTCATGATCCATCGGAAGACCAGGCATAACCATGTCGTTTCCTGCTCTCATACAACCTGCAGCTGTACACTCTCCCTTAATCTGTACATTGGTAGTTGTCCAGTCAGTCATGATGGCTCCTGCAAATCCCCATTCATTTCTGGCTGCTTTCGTACATGTGTCATAACAGTTTGCCGCATGTACACCATTAATCAAATTGTAAGAGGTCATAATGGACATCGGCTGTGAGTTTTTCACCGCAATTTCAAATCCCTTCAGATAGATTTCACGCAGTGTTCTTTCGGAGAGAATCGAATCCGAACCCATACGATTATCTTCCTGATTATTGCAGGCAAAATGTTTGATCGTCGTGCCGCAGCCCGGAACTTTCTGTACACCAAGGGTCATAGCTCCCGCCATCATACCTGCAAGCAGCGGATCTTCCGAATAATACTCAAAGTTACGTCCACACAACGGATTTCTGTGGATATTCATACCCGGTGCAAGCCACAGCGTCACATTAAACAGCTCCATCTCATGACCGATCATTTCCCCTACTTCCTTGATCAGATCCAGATTCCAGCTCTGTGCAAGAAGTGTTCCAACCGGAATTGCAGTACAATACTGATAGTAAGATACGCCTCTTTTCTCCTGTGCCTCTGCAAAGAATCCACCTTCCAATGCAGAAAGGAAATCTGTCGGAACAATCTCACCATTTTCAACCTGATATTCTTTTTTCAGGCGCAGACCTGCAGGGCCGTCTGCAAGGGCGATGCATGCCACATTCCACGGTTCGGAAGATGCAGTCTGCGATGTCTCTGCGGCTGCTCCCGGAACCGATACACCTGCGGAACCAAGTGCATTTCCCTGATCCCGGCTTGGATCTCCTGTTGCCAGAAGAATGAGCTGTTCTTCCGAGAGGGAATCAACAATACTGCCTGCCTCTCCGGGAAGTTCTTCCAAAGGATTGCTGTAATCTACAATCTCCGTCGGAATTTCTTTTGCGCTGACAAAAACAGTTTTCTTGCCGACTGCTCTTTCTTTCCACTCTGCTTCTTTTGCAGCGGCTTTATCCTGGTCAAGCTTCATCTCTGTCAGATCCTCTTTCAGCGGGCAAATGTTTTCGCACTGAACCATCACAGCGTCTTCATCCAGCATAATTGTCCCTGAAATTTCAGAAGCATCCAGTGAATTTCCAACCCAGATACCATAAGTACCTTTCTCCAGAATCCAGGCTGCTTTTTCTTCATCGTAAGATGCAAGCTGATACAGCGGGAAAGATACGGTCAATTCTTCCTGTTCACCCGGAGAAAGCAGTTTCGTTTTTGCAAAACCGGCAAGACGACGGAATTCTTTGGGGAGCTTTCCTACCGGGCAGGATGCGTAAATCTGTACAACCTCTTTTCCGGAATAGGTATCGCCGATATTTGCCACTTTTACCTTCACGCTGACTCTCGGATTCATTGTTCCAAGTCCGCTGACCTGCAGATCTTCTGCCTGCATGGAAAATTCCGTATAGGAAAGACCGAACCCGAAACAGTATCTCACCGGAATATCAAAGGTATCAAAATAGCGATAACCGACAAAAATACCTTCTTCATATTTTTCAACAGATACATCACCGCTCTTATAACTGAAGGTAGCTGCATTGGGATAATCCTGATAGGTAAGAGCCCAGGTATCTGTCATCTTTCCGGAAGGGGTAATCGCTCCTGTTACAAGATCAGCAAATGCATTGCCGCCTTCCTGACCTGCCTGTACATACTGTACAATCGAACGAATATTTTCAAATTCATCCGCAAATGCCAGATCCATCAGTCCTCCCGTGTTAATTACAAGCACCACATTTTCATACGCCTCACAAACCTGCGAGAGAAGTGCTTTCTCTTCTTTTGAGATAAAGTAATCGCCCTCTACGTCAAAACGATCCTTATTCTCACCTGCGATTCGAGCGAGTACAAAGATAGCGGTCGATGCTCCGTCTTTCTTTGCTGCCTCTTCATCCAGAGAATCTCCGCAAGGCATAAAGAACGGTGTCACGGAATATGCATCAAAAAAATTCAGCTCCTGCTCTTCCATTTTCCGAAGAATGACATTTTTCCATTCCAGTCTGGATTGCTGATACAGTTTTTCATAGGACTCCAGCCATGCAGCGCTGGTTACTTCATATCCTGCATTTACCATACCCTGCCAAATATTGACAGAAGCTCTCTCATTCACATCACCGGAGCCGGTTCCTCCTTTGATCGTACGTACCGCACCCGCTCCATACAGACCGATTTTTCCTCCTTTGGCTATTGGCAGAAAATGGTTTTCATTTTTCAGAAGTACAAATCCTTCACCGGCTGCTTTTCTTGCCAATACACCATTTTGAAGTTCCCGCGGCGTTATTTCATTCGATGTCGTCCCGTTAAATGTTCTTACTTTTGCTTTCCTCATTCTAATACCTCCTAATGACAGTTTTGCCGGATGGCAAATACAAACAAATCCCCAACGTTTCTATTTAACGATGTTTAAGATTATTATGCATTTTTTTCAGGAAATATTCTATATGTGATTTTATCTAAATTTATGACGATATTGATATTTTTCATGAGATTTGGTAGAATTTTTATAATGTTTTCATTCAGAATTGACGTCTACCAGAAAGAAGAGTATTATGAGCACAACATTTTATGAAACAATTGAAGAAACGAATCTGATTCCGGCAAGATTTGAACTTGTTCATTCCGGTGACTATATTTTTCCGGCGCACTGGCATGAATATCTCGAAATTCTGTATATGAAAAGCGGAACTTTATCAGCTGTGATTTCGGCCAAAGAATATGATCTCCGCGAAAATCAGATTATGATCATCAATTCCAGAGACCTGCACATGACAAAAACAAAAGGGTGTATTTATCTGCTGCTTCAAATCTCGGCTGAACAGTTGAAATCTTTTTTTCCAAATTTCAATCAGCTTCGGTTCCAGACTATTATCAACTCCGATTCTGCTGCCGGAAAGAAGCTTGGAGATTTGCTCTGCGAGTTGGAAGAAATCTGGTCAGTACAGATGGATGGCTACCCGCTCCTGTTTACTTCCCGGCTATATGAATTTCTTTTTCACCTGTATCGTACCTGTTCCTTTTGGAGCGAACAGCCAAATCCTTCCCAGAATGCAAGGGATGCCCTCCGCATCACAAATATCATGGAATGGGTCAAAGAACATTACAGGGAATCGATTACACTTGATGACGCTGCGTCCTATCTTGCGCTCTCCCGTGAATATTTCTGCCGCCTTTTTAAACGATATACAGGGCAAACTTTTCTGGAATATGTCAATGATGTACGGGTAATCCATCTGCACGAAGATCTTCTGAACAGTGATGAAACCATCACTGTCCTAATGGAAAAGCATGGCATTTCCAACTATCGTGTATTTCTGCGAACGTTTAAGCGCCTGTATGGCTGTTCCCCTCAAAAACTCCGGAAAAAGACTCCTTAGTTCCCAAGTATTTGCTAAAGAAAGAAGTGCAGCTGTAACTCAGCTGCACTTCTTTCTTTATCGTACAAGAATGCTTCTCACATTCTGCCTGACTTTCACTCTTTACTTCGCGTAATCTGTCACACGACTCTCACGTATCAAATTCACTTTAATCTGTCCCGGATATTCCAGTTCAGCTTCAATCTGTTTTGAGATATCACGTGCCAGTAATACCATTTCAGGATCTGATACCTGCTCAGGCACTACCATGATCCGCACTTCTCTACCTGCCTGAATAGCAAAAGATTTGTCGACACCTTTGAACGAATTCGTAATGTCTTCCAACTGTTTTAATCTGTTTGTATATGTTTCCAGCGTTTCTCTTCTTGCACCCGGTCTTGCAGCTGAGATTGCATCAGCCGCCTGTACAATACATGCAATCAGAGACTGTGGTTCCACATCCCCATGATGGGCTTCTACTGCATTAATAACAATTGCAGATTCTTTATACTTCTTACAGAGATCTGCACCGATCTGAATATGGGATCCTTCCACTTCGTGATCAATGGATTTACCAATATCATGAAGAAGACCTGCACGTTTGGCCATACGTACATCGCATCCCACTTCACCTGCCAGAAGACCGGATAACTGCGCCACTTCAATGGAATGTCTCAGCGCATTCTGACCATAACTGGAACGGAATTTCATGCGTCCAAGCAAACGGATCAGTTCCGGATGGAGTCCGTGAACACCCACTTCCAAAGCTGCCGCTTCACCTTCCTCGCGAATGTTCTGCTCTACTTCTTTTCTTGCCTTTTCCACCATCTCTTCGATGCGTGCCGGATGGATTCGTCCATCTACAATTAATTTCTCCAGAGCAATTCTTGCGACCTCACGGCGAATCGGATCAAATGCGGAAAGAACGACTGCCTCAGGTGTATCATCAATAATCAAATCCACACCCGTCAGTGTCTCCAATGTCCGGATATTCCTTCCTTCACGACCAATAATTCTGCCTTTCATTTCGTCGCTTGGCAGCTGAACCACGGAAATTGTGCTTTCAGCCACATGATCCACCGCACATTTCTGAATCGCTGTCACCACGTATTCTTTCGCTTTGCGGTTTGCTTCTTCCTTGGCTTTTCCTTCCAATTCTTTGTAAAGTTTGGCAGTGTCAATCTTTACTTCGTCTTCCACAGATTTTAACAGATACTCTTTTGCTTCCTCGGAGGTAAGACCGGAGATTCTCTCCAGCTCTTGTACTCCTTTTTCGTGTAATCCGTCTACTTCCTTCTCTTTCTTTCTGACGTTTGCTTCTTTTGCTGTAATTTCGTTTTCACGCCGCTCTAACATGTCCGCCTTCTTATCCACAGACTCTTCTTTGGATAAGACACGCTTCTCATATTTCTGCAGTTCTGCTCTGCGCTCTCTCGTCTCTCTTTCTACTTCATTTTTTGTTTTCAGAGATTCTTCCTTCGCTTCCAGCAGGGCTTCCCGTTTCTTAGTTTCAGCAGTTTTCAACGCTTCATCTATGATGTTTCTCGCCTTTTCTTCTGCTGTACCAATCTTCTCAGCATCCTGTCTGATCTTATTGTCCACAGCAATTTTTCTGGTTACAGGAACCGCAATAAGCAACGTGACTACTACAGCAATGAATACGATCAATACAACCATTCCTGTATTCATTACCGGAGCACCTCCTTATTAAATTTTCATTCTCACAGACAGGAATCCGGACAGCAAACACACTCCTCGTCCCCAGGTACCGTGAGATTCCCCATATCCTTTGGGCCATCACATGGAAAACAGGATATTTTCATGTTCTGAAGGATATTCGGTTGTACATTTACAACACTACAATTCTATACTCTTTTCACAAATTTGTCAATGTTATAAAATTTTCTTTGCGCATATTTTATGAAATGTAGCTGCGGTTCCATAAAAAAACGTCAACTTTTCAGAAAAATCACTCATCTGTCGAATCGTTATCTGCGGACAAATTCCGGTATTCCTCCAATACCCTGCAGATTGCTCCGCTTTCAAAACCCTTTCTTGCCAGATATCCAAACACCCGTCGGTATTCTTTCTCCTCAAGTTTATGAGGTGCTCCCAGACGGCGAAACGCCTCTTTCCGTAAAATGGAAGCTTCATCTCTCCCTTCTGTCTCTTCGAGCACAGATTGAATCAGCTGGCGATCAATCCCCTTCTCTGACAATTCATAGATGACTGCCTTGCGTCCCTTTCTCGCTCCCGGTCCTGCAAGATACTGTTCTGCATAATTCCGATCATCCACATAATGAAAACTTTCCGCATAAGCAACGGCATCCGCTGCAATCTGATCCGGATATCCATCCTCTTTCAGCTTATCCAACAGCTGCTTTCTGGTTTTCGGCTGCCGCATAAGAAGATACAAAACACGGTGTTTCGCTCTTTTCGCGAGGACTTCACAAAGAATTTCCTGATACACATTCCAGGAAAGCTCCTCCCCCTCACATATCCCATATTCCGTCAACTCACGGTTATAAAGAGTCAGAGTCTCACCATTCTCCAATACAACTCTGGATTTTGTTTTACAATACGACTGAACCGAGGTCACATACATGAATTATTCATCCTCACCGTCTGAAATTTCATCCATTACCGAATCCTTACCGGATTCTTCTGCTTCGTCCGTTCCAGCCTCTTCTTTGAGCAGACCGTAAGCAACACGGACTTTTTTCTCAACTTCCTCCATAACATCCACATGATCCCGGAGATATGTCTTGGAATTCTCACGTCCCTGTCCGATTTTCTCTCCGTTGTACGCAAACCAGGCACCGCTCTTTTGAATCACGCCCATATTCACAGCCAGATCCAGAATATCGCCTTCTTTTGAAATTCCCTTGCCAAACATAATGTCAAATTCGGCCTCGCGGAACGGAGGAGCCACCTTATTTTTGACAACCTTAATTCTGGTACGGTTACCCACTACCTCACCGCCCTGCTTCAGAGCCTCAATCCTTCTCACATCCAGACGAATAGAAGAATAGAACTTCAATGCTCGGCCTCCTGTTGTTGTCTCAGGATTACCAAACATCACGCCAACTTTTTCACGCAGCTGGTTAATAAAAATAACGATACAGTTTGATTTGCTGATGGCAGCTGTCAGCTTTCGCAATGCCTGTGACATCAGACGCGCCTGAAGACCCACATGAGCATCTCCCATATCTCCGTCAATCTCCGCCTTCGGAACCAGAGCCGCTACAGAGTCCACAATGATGATGTCCACAGCACCTGAACGCACCATTGTCTCTGTAATCTCCAGTGCCTGTTCTC
>JAQYOA010000077.1 GCA_028727605.1 Lachnospiraceae bacterium | reverse complement strand
TGCCCGGTATGTGCCGGGCAACATTTTTATGCCGCCAATAAGTGCTTTTCGTGAAACTCCATTGGTGTTAGAATTCCAAGCCCACGTTGCGGACGCTTGTTTGTATAGTAATGCATATATTCTGTGATTGCCCGAACTAATTCTTCTCTGGTATGAAACTTTTGTTTGTAGTACATTTCACGTTTTAGAATTCCCCAGAATCCTTCCATCGGACCATTATCTGTGCAGTGTGCTACTCGTGACATGCTCTGTGTCATACCGGCAGCTTCCAGTTTCTGATGAAATGTTCGGGATGTGTACTGAAATCCTCTGTCACTATGAAAAATCGGATGTGCATCCGGATTCGCTTCCACCGCTATATCAAAAGTTTCAAACACAAGAGCATTATTATTACTATCCCCAATAACATATGCGACAGGACGGCGATCACATAAATCTAAGATAGCACTTAAATATAGTTTATGTACGTTATCAAACGTAGTTCCATACTTGAATTCGGTCACATCTGTAACCCATTTCTCATTTGGATGTTCTGCAGTGAATTCTCTATTAAGAATGTTTTCTGCAATAAATGCAGGATTTTTTGATGGTCTTGTGCATCCGTCATAACGATACTTTAAGTTGGATTTTATTTGTTTCTTTCTGCAAATGCGAAGAATTCGTTTGTCATTCACATGGATACCGTCATCATGCCGCAGTTTATCATTTAGCCTTCTATATCCCATATCTGGATGCTTTTCATGTAACTGTTCAAGTTTACCTGCTAAATCTTGATTCAACTTATCATTAGCAGTGTCCTTATGATGGAACCATTTATAATAGGCTGCCCTGGAAATTCCACCAAGTTTACACAACGCAAGAATTGGATAATTATATGTTTCATGCTCTTCTTTGATTGCCTGATAGATATGTTCGTGACGTATCAGGCTCAGCTTCGCCTCCTCTCGATTTCTTCTAATTTTTTTAAAAAGGAAATCTCCATTTCTGCACGTTTCTTTTCTGCACGTAAGATTTTCACTTCTGCACGAAGTTTTTCTAATTCATTCATTTCATCCTGAGATTTTCTTTTTCCACGCCTGTCTTGAAGACCTTCTACACCTTTTTCTTCGTATTTTACAGTGTAGCTTCTAGCTTGTTGATATGAAATGCTAAATTTTTCAGCTGTTTCAGCATAGTTATGATTATGTTTAATGCAATACTGAACGATTTCGACACGTTCTTCGAAAGTGGTTTTTCTGCCTTTGGTCATGATCGGAGTGCCTCCTGTTCCCGAATCTTTAAGTTTCTCATGACCATTATACTTCACAATCCAGTCTCTAAGGGTGAAAGTACTGGAGATTTTGTATTTTTTACAAATATCACTGATTGATCCCTGACCCGAAAGATACTCCAACACTGCAGCTTCTTTTTCGGTAGAAGTCCTCTTTTCCCAACCTTTATGTTGAAAGGCTTTACTTCCAGATGCCTGATAATTTCGGATCCAGTCTCTTAATGTACTTCTGCTGATCCCTTCAGTTGCCACTACACTATAAATACTGCGTTGATTTTCCAAAACCATTTTTACTATTCTCAGTTTATCTTCTGACGAATATTTACGCATAGAAATGCTCCCTCCTTGATAAACAGTTTTATTATTTTAACTGTCTACCTAGAAGGGAGCATATCAAAATACGGACAGCAGTTTTTTATCAGCGAACTTTGATTTTATCCAGATGCCAGATCTCATCTACGTACTGCTGGATGGTACGGTCAGATGTGAATTTACCGGATTTTGCCACATTGAGAATTGCACTCTTTGCCCATGCGGAAGTATTTCTGTACTTGTCTTCTACGCGCTCCTGTGCTGCTGCATAGGCCTTGAAGTCAGCCAGAATAAAGTACATATCCGGACGCGGAGCATTCTTCGGAGTCAGCAGGGAATCATACAGATCACGGAACATCATAGTATTACCGTTGGAATATCTTCCGCTGATCAGATCCATCACAACACCGTGAATATCCGGGTCATTGTTGAAGTAGCTCATAGGGTTATAGCTGTAATTCTTCTCGTAATTGATAACCTCATCTGCGGACAGACCGAAGATAAAAGCATTCTCGCTTCCGACTTCCTCTACGATCTCAACGTTTGCACCGTCCATGGTTCCAAGGGTCAGGGCACCGTTCAGCATAAACTTCATGTTACCGGTACCGGATGCCTCTTTACTTGCGGTAGAGATCTGCTCGGATACATCTGCAGCAGCAAAGATAATCTCTGCATTGCTTACGCAGTAATCCTCGATAAATACAACTTTGATCTTTCCTTTGATGGTCGGATCGTTGTTGATGACATCACCTACTGAATTGATCAGTTTGATAATTCCCTTTGCACGCTCATAACCTGCGGAAGCCTTTGCACCGAAGATGAAGGTTCTCGGATAAAGCGGGAGATCCGGGTTCTTTTTCAGTCTGTCATACAGGTACATGATATGCAGGATATTCAGGAACTGACGTTTGTACTCATGGAGACGTTTTACCTGAACGTCGAAGATGGAGTTCGGATCTACATCGATTCCGTTATGTTCTTTGATATATTTTGCCAGACGAACCTTGTTCTGGTATTTGATTTCCATGAACTCTTTCTGAGCCTGACGGTCATCAGCCAGTTTTGCAATGCCTTCGATCTGCGGGAGATCGGTAACCCAGCCATTGCCCACATGCTTTGTTACCCAGTCTGCCAGCAGCGGATTGCCATGCAGCAGGAAACGACGCTGTGTGATTCCGTTTGTCTTATTGTTGAATTTCTCCGGCATCATTTCATAGAAATCTCTCAGCTCCTGTGCCTTTAAGATCTCTGTGTGAAGACGTGCAACACCATTTACAGAATAGCCGCCCACGATTGCCAGACGTGCCATATGAATCTGTCCGTCATAGATGATTGCCATCTTACGAACCTTCTCCTCATCTCCCGGATACTGAGCCTTCACCTGCTCAACGAAGCGGCGGTTAATCTCTTCCACGATCTGATAAACACGGGGAAGCAGTCTGGAAAACAGGTCAACCGGCCATTTCTCCAGAGCCTCTGCCATAATGGTATGGTTGGTGTATGCACAGGTCTTTGTGGTAATTTCCCATGCCTCATCCCAGCCAAGGCCTTCCTCATCCATGAGGATACGCATCAGTTCCGGAACTGCTACTGTCGGATGGGTATCGTTCAGCTGGAATGTTACCTTCTCATACAGTTTTCTGATGTCGCTGTGGTTTCTCTTATATTTTGCGATGGCTCTCTGCACACTTGCGGAGATAAAGAAGTACTGCTGTTTCAGACGCAGCTCCTTGCCGGCATAGTGGTTGTCATTGGGATAGAGTACTTCCACGATGGTCTTTGCCAGGTTTTCCTGTTCTACCGCTTTGTGGTAATCACCCTTGTCGAAAGAATCCAGTGAGAAATCCTGAATTGCCTCTGCATCCCAGATCGTCAGTGTATTTACCACATCGTTGTCATATCCTACGATCGGCATATCGTACGGAACCGCACGTACACACTGAGCTCCCTTCTGTACGAAGTTGACGCGTCCTGCTGCTTCATCGTATTCCATGGCAACGTATCCGCCAAATTTTACTTCTTTGGCATACTCAGGACGTTTCAGTTCAAAAGGATAGCCGTTTTTCAGCCAGTTATCCGGCACCTCTACCTGATAACCGTCGCGGATCTGCTGTTTGAACATACCATAGCGGTAACGGATTCCGCAGCCGTAAGCCGGATAGCCCAGCGTTGCCAGAGAATCCAGAAAGCAGGCTGCCAGACGGCCAAGACCGCCGTTTCCAAGAGCCGGGTCTCTCTCCTGATCTTCCAGAAGGTTCAGGTTCAGGCCCATCTCAGCCAGAGCCTCTTTTACTTCATTATAAGCGGTCAGGTTAATCAGGTTATTTCCCAGAGCACGGCCCATCAGAAACTCCATGGACATATAATATACAATCTTTGGATCCTGTGCTTCCATTGCTTTCTGGGTCTTCAGCCAGTTGTCAATGATGACATCCTTGACAGAATAACATACAGCCTGATAGATCTGCTGGTCAGTTGCTTCATCGATAGTCTTCCGGTAAAGCATCTTCACATTCTCTTTCACGCTGTTTTTAAATGTTTCCTTGTTAAATTCGGCGTTTAACATCTGTGTCCTCCTTAACGGCAGGCTGCGAGCGGAGGGGTTCTCCGTTCGCAGTCTGAATTTTCCTGCATCTATTTGTGCTGCTGTTCCAACTGTTTCGGCGTACCGCCTGACAGTTCAGTTTTTAAGCAAGCGCTTCCGATCTCAGATGCGCTCCACTGCCATGGTAACTTTCTCGGAGTTGATGTTCCACTCCTTCTCATAGCCCTTTGTCTCTCCAGTCACGATGTCTTCTGCCAGAACTTCAGATTTAATTTCATCACCATGCGCATTTAAAATGCTCACAATCTTATCGTTGTCTTTTCCATATACCCGAATTTTATCCATCACCTCAAAGCCGGCTTCTTTACGCATTGTCTGCACTTTGCTGATAATCTCACGCACAAAGCCTTCCTCGATCAGCTCCGGTGTCAGGTTTGTATCGAGGACAACGGTGATTGTATTGTCGGATTCGGAGACATAACCTTCCATCTGGGCGGTGTCAATCAGCAAATCCTCTTCCAATAATACAATTTCCTGACCATCAATGTCAAGTTTTAGTTCACCGGTTGTATTAAGTTCAGCCATTGCGCTGTTTCCATCAATCTCGGCAAGGATATTTTTGATCTTATTTAACAATTTTCCATACTTCGGACCGACGGTTCTCATCTGCGGTTTGAAGCTGTAGGTAATGAAATTCGAGATTTCATCGGTAAATACCACTTCTTTTACGTTCAGCTCGTCCTCGATGATTTCCTTATAGAACTCGGAAAGTGTGAAGGCACTCTTTACGTACATCCGGGCAATCGGCTGACGGTTCTTGATATTCGCGGTATTTCTGCAGGCACGGCCCATAACCACGATCTCCAGAAGGTCTGCCATATCCTCCTCCAGCTTCGGATCAATCCAGCTTTCCTGTACAGCCGGATAATCACACAGATGAATGCTTTCCGGAGCCTGATCATCAATGCTTCTCACCAGGTTCTGATAAATGTCCTCGGTCATGAACGGGATCATCGGTGCAGCAGCCTTGGAGATGTCAACCAGAGCTGTATACAGCGTCATATAAGCATTGATCTTATCCTGCTCCATACCCTTTGCCCAGAAACGCTCACGGGAACGGCGCACATACCAGTTACTCATATCATCCACAAAGGACTGCAGTGCCTTGGCAGCTTCCGGAATCCGGTAATTTGCCAGGTTGTCATCTACCGCTTTGACGGTGGATTCCAGACGGGAAAGCAGCCATTTGTCCATCACAGAAAGCTTGTCATAATCCAGTGTATATTTTGTAGCGTCAAACTCATCAATATTCGCATAGAGCACAAAGAATGCATAGGTATTCCACA
>JAQYOA010000076.1 GCA_028727605.1 Lachnospiraceae bacterium | reverse complement strand
TCTTACACCTAAAGTCGGGAACATTCCTGATTAGTTATTGATCAGCTTATCCTCGTTGCTCCAGCTGTACAGCTTTCTAACTTCTTCGCCAACCTTCTCTGACGGATGCTCAGCAGCTTTTCTTCTCATAGCTCTGAAATGAGCCTGTCCGCCTGCCTGAGACATATCCAGCAGGAAGTCTTTTGCAAAGGTACCATCCTGAATATCGGAAAGGATCTTCTTCATGGTCTTCTTTGTCTCTTCTGTGATCAGCTTCGGTCCGGTAATATAATCGCCATACTCAGCAGTGTTGGAGATGGAATATCTCATTCCGGCAAATCCTGACTGATAAATCAGGTCAACGATCAGTTTCATCTCATGAATACACTCAAAGTAAGCATTTCTCGGATCATATCCAGCTTCGCAGAGAGTCTCAAAACCTGCCTGCATCAGTGCGCAAACACCACCGCAAAGTACGGCCTGCTCACCGAACAGGTCTGTCTCAGTTTCTGTTCTGAAAGTGGTTTCAAGGACGCCGGCTCTTGCTCCGCCGATACCCAGTGCATATGCCAGAGCCATATCCTGAGCTTTTCCTGTGTAATCCTGCTCAACTGCAACCAGACACGGAACACCTTTTCCAGCCTGATACTCACTTCTTACTGTGTGTCCAGGTCCTTTTGGTGCGATCATGGTAACATCAACAAACTTCGGCGGTACGATCTGTCCAAAGTGGATTGAGAAACCGTGAGCAAACATCAGCATGTTGCCCTCTTCCAGGTTTGGCTCGATGTCTTTCTTGTACATAGCTGCCTGTTTCTCATCATTGATCAGAATCATAATGATATCAGCCAGTTTTGCTGCCTCGGCTGCAGTATATACCTTGAATCCCTGAGCCTCTGCTTTAGCCCAGGATTTGCTGCCTTCATAAAGTCCAATAATAACATTGCATCCGGAATCTTTCAGATTCAGCGCATGTGCGTGACCCTGGCTTCCGTAGCCGATAATTGCGATTGTCTTTCCTTCCAGTAAAGAAAGATTACAGTCTTCCTGGTAAAAAATTCTTGCTGCCATTTTACTTTCCTCCAAATCTATTGTAATATCGCCTCGATGACTCCCGTCACCGGGCACCCGATCCCGTTCCGCACTTGCAGCTGGCAGATACGAAGTCAGGCCGGAACAACATCTGTTGTTACATAGAGCTGTTCCAATATATTGTCAGGGAAATAGTTCACATAAAAGGAATATTTCCGCCAGCAAACGCTATCAATCCAGATACCGCACGTCATGAGCTCCTCTGGAAAGTCCGGTAACTCCTGTTCTTGCCAGTTCCAGAATCTCATAACCCTGCACCAGATTTAAGAATCCTTCCAGTTTGGATTGACTTCCAGTTAATTCTACAATTACACTTTCCTGTCCAACATCAACGATTCTTCCGCGGAAAACATCTGCAATTGCAATAATATTTCGACGCTCTGCCTCATTCACCCGAATCTTGACAAGAATCAGTTCTCTATGTACACTGTCCTCTTTTTCAAGAACCTTAATATCGCGGACATCTACCAGCTTCTCAAGCTGTTTGGTGATTTGTTCCAGAATCAAATCATCTCCGCTGCAGACTACGGTCATGCGCGTAAATCTCGGATCTGCAGTCACACCTGCTGTAATACTGTCAATATTATATGCACGGCGGCTGAATAATCCTGCCACACGGCTTAATACACCGGCTGTATTGTCAACAAGTAAAGATAATGTTCTTTTCTGTTCCATATCGTAACTCATCCTCTTTTCTATCGTGTCTCTGCGGAGCACCTTATCCAATATATTAGCAATTACCTTTCACTTTGTCAATGAAATTTCGCAATGAAATTTCGGTTTTACATGTAACTTTTCCCCAAATAACGATTCCGGGAGGATTATTTGAAGATGCTTTCCTTTTAATCCAGTTCGATTTCCAGGTAATCCTCAGGCGGAAGCTGCTTCTCAGATGATGCCTGATATTTCTTCAGCTCTGCCTGTGCTTTTTTCAGAGGAACATTCGTGCCGGCTCCGGCCATACATCCGCCCGGGCATCCCATACCCTCGATCAGACATCCCTTCATTTTTCCGGCTTTTGCCAGTGTCAGAATCTTTTTGCAGTCAGCAAGTCCTTCTGCATGCTGGATATTTACCGGAACATCCGGATAGTATTCCTTGAGACACTTTGTAATCGCATCTGCTACGCCGCCTGCAACCGCATAGCCTCGTCCTGCAGCTGTTGCATTGTGAGGAATTGCTTCCTCTTCAATCTCAGAAGGTACGATCCCTTTTGCGTCGAACATTCCGAGTAATTCTTCAAATGTAATAACAAAATCCACATCACTTCTGACATGGCGTCTTGATGCCTCAAGTTTCTTTGCGGCACAGGGACCGATAAAGACAACAGAGGCCTCCGGATATTCTTTTTTGATGCTTCTTGCTGTTGCCACCATAGGCGTCAATTCCTGAGAAACACTGTCAATCAGTGTCGGGAAGTATTTCTTCGCAAGCATAGACCAGGAAGGACAGCAGGAAGTCAGAAGAAACGGCAATTCACCGGTTGCAACCTTATTTGCATAGTGATGAGCTTCCGCAACTGCACCGATATCCGCTCCCATTGCCACCTCATACACATCGGAAAATCCAAGCTTTTTCAGCGATGCAATCAGTTTTCCAGGTGTAACATTATCTCCGAACTGCGCAATAAAAGCAGGCGCTACTTCCGCGATAATCTTTTTCCCCTCTTTTAATGCCCTGCACAGCTGAAAAACCTGAGATTTATCAGAAATCGCTCCGAAAGGACAGCTTACCATACACATACCGCAGGAAACACATTTCTCCGGATCGATTTTGGCTCTTCCCTGTTCGTCGCTTCCGATCGCGCCAACTCCACAGGCCCGCGCACAGGGACGCTCCAATTTGGAAATTGCATCATACGGGCAGATCGCTTTGCATTTGCCGCATTTGATACATTTTTCCTGATTGATATGTGATTTTCCGTCAATAATTTCAATTGCTCCTTTTGGACATACCTGATGACATGGATGCGCCACACAGCCGCGGCACATATCGCTGACTACGTATCCTTTTTCAAGACAGGCATCACAGGCAGAAGGAATTACCTGCATCAGAGGCGGTTCATAGTACTTTTCATCAATATTACTTTTTTCCATTCCTGCTGTGATATGCACCGCTTCATTTTCCGGACGAAGGCTCATTCCCATCGCCAGTCTTACACGTTCTGACGCAACAGCCCTCTCACGGTAAATGCTCTCACGGTAGGTAGCCTTTTCCTTGACAATGTGGTATGGAATAGCCTCAATCTCATCATTAAAACTATCCTTTGTTGATTCAAACGCAACTTTTGCAATTTCAGTAAATACTTTTCTTCGAATTTCCTTTACCGGCGTATTTACACTTCTCATAATGAAAGCTCCTTTCCCCGCAACTTGCCTGATCTGTTCCTTGCCGCTTTCTAAACAGTCATCATTGAATTTATTATATCAGGAAAAATCTTACCTGTACAAGTAAATATGTGTACAAAATTCCGTACATATACTCTGCTTTTTAAAGCAGAAGTTCTCTGACCATTTTTCTGTCAAAGATCACCTGGTCAACATGGTTTACTTCGATCTGAAACAGTGCATTTGCCGCTATATGCTCGGCTGCCTGTTCCAGATCACGAATTCCGCTTGTATTCTCATGCAGTTCGATTACCGCATCCAGTCCATCCTGACTCAGAACACATTCCTCTTTCTTCATACCGATTCGTTTTAAAACTTTGGGAAGCGCATATCTGGAGAAAATCACTTTCTTTTCTTCCGGCGTATAATCCGGAATCTCGATCACAGCAAACCTGGACATCAAAGGCGCACTGATCTGATTTTTATCATTTGCCGTTGCAATCGGATATACTCCGACAGTCGGAATCATGCATTCAATATAGTTATCCGTAAATCCAAGATTATCAAGTAAGGTAAGGAGTACATCGGCAGGATTTCCATTTCCTTTTCCGGAGGCAGCTTTATCCAGTTCGTTGATGATAAAGACCAGATTGGATTCTCCGGCCATGGAGAATGCTTCCATAATGATACCCGGTTTCGCATTCGCATAAATCCTTGAACTTCCGGTGAGCTGTTCCGGATCGTTGATTGAACTCATGTCCAGCGTTGTCCAGGGCAGTTTCAAAATCCGGGCAACCGCATAGGCAATCTGGGATTTTCCAGTCCCGGCAGGTCCGATCAGCAGCAGACCATAAGCCGGAAGTGTATGGGTACGGTTAATTTGTATGATCGTCTCAATGATTCTCTGTTTGACACGTTCCATTCCGTAAAGTTCCTCATCCAGAATACGACGCGCCTCTGTCGGATCAATTGCTTCAAAATAATTGCTCTTCCACTGTATATTCATCATAATCGAGAGTGCACGCTGGGCATGGCGCCGTTCCTCCGGTGAAACTTCATGAGATCTGGCAACCGCAAGATTTCTCCTCGCCCAAAGGCGGATATTGTCCGGCAAAGTCCTTCCCGCACAGTTCATAAAATCCGTAATGCTCTGTATACTTGTCAGTTTCATGCTGTCACCGGTTTCTTCCTTGTCCTCATCCTCCAGCTCTTCTTCCGGTGCTTCGCTGTTCAGCAAACGCTCGATCATAAACTGAAGAAAGCCATCCTCTGCAGAGAGTTTCACACCTCCGCCCAGAGCAGTCTCACGAATCTTATAAACTGCATATCCCTCCTCACAGTCACATCCGGAAAGCCGTACATGAATATGATTTTCACCAAGCCATTTTAAAAGGCTGACAAATCGTGCATCAATTTTTAATATATCAGAACTCACCGTCTGACCGTCTTCCTTGCACTCGAATGCAGTTCGTTTTGATGGATTTGTAAATATTCCAAGAGAATGGTGTTTCAGTTTTCTCTCTCGATTATCTAAAACAAGAATCGGCTTTTCCGGTGATGCAGCGGACTCATTTGAGCGAAAAATGGTATAGGTGCACTCGGATACTCTGGCCTTTTCCGGTGAATTACTAAAATCAAATACAGGCATGTTAAAGTTCCTCCTTCTTATTCCGGCTGTTTTTTTCAGCTGATACCAGTCTAACATGAAATATTCGACAGAACAATAGAAAAACTGCTGCTTTTGCGATTGCGTCCATTGCAAAAACAGCAGTTTGTATCTTTTTTGGTGGAATACTTTTATTCTTTATCTTTGGGATCGTCTTTTTTTCTGCTGCCAATCTTACTCATAAGAAGTACGCAGACCATAATAATGAAAATTGTGACGAAAATCCCGGCCATTCCCTTTCCCATGATTTCCAGAGCCTGAATAATTGTCGTGCTGTTCATCTTTTACCTCCAATCAAAGCAAATTCGTTACCAGATTAATTACCATTCCTCCGGCGATGACAGAGGCAATCTGTCCGGATACATTAGCACCTGCCGCATGCATCAGAATTACATTGCCTGGATCCTCTTCCATTGCCATTTTCTGTACAACACGGGAAGACATGGGGAATGCGGAAATACCTGCTCCTCCAATCATCGGATTGATCTTCTTTTTCAGGAACAGATTGATAAATTTGGCAAGAAGCACACCGCCGATGGTATCCATTACAAAAGCAAAAAGACCAATCAGCATAATCAGAAGCGTATCTACTCTTACAAAGTTTTCCGCCTGCATACTGAAGGAAATGGATATACCAAGCAGCAAGGTAATCAGATTTGCCAGATTATTCTGCGCGGTGTCTGAAAGTGTTCCCAGCACTCCGCACTCACGAATCAGATTTCCGAACATTAGAAAGCCTACTAATGCAACTGACTGTGGTGCAATTAAACCGACAATAACCGTAACGATAATCGGAAAAGCAATTCTCATTGTCTTGCTGACACTCTTCGGATTGTATTCCATATGAATACGACGCTCTTTCTTTGTCGTAACCAGTCGGATCGCAAACGGCTGTATAATGGGAACCAATGCCATATAAGAATATGCAGCAACGGCAATCGGACCGATATAATTCGATTTGAGCACCTGAGAGACAAGAATGGAAGTCGGACCGTCAGCCGCACCGATGATTCCGATTGATGCACAATCCTTCAACGGGAAACCGCATACTGCTGCAAGTAAAATTGCAGCAAAAATACCAAACTGTGCTCCTGCTCCAAAAAGGAACATCACAGGATTTGATAAAAGCGGTCCAAAGTCAATCATCGCACCGATGCCGATAAACAGAAGAATCGGCATTGCCTCTGATGCATTGATGCCAACCTCGTAAAGCCAGGAAATCACACCATGTGATTCAATTCCTCCCTGCAGTACCTGATCCAGCACCCCTGTATACGGCAAGTTCACAAGAATTGCTCCAAATCCCATCGGCAGAAGAAGAGACGGTTCATACTCTTTTTTAATCGCCAGATAGATAAGAGCTACACCTACCGCATACATGACCAGCTGTTTCCAGGTAAGAGCCATAATGCCTTCAACTAAAAACTCCATTTTATAAATTCCTCCATTGTTTACTTGATGTAAGGGGCATCTGAGCCATTTACAGCCACAGAAATGAAAAGAGACTTTTATTGCATCGTTCATCATCTGATGCAATAAAAGTCTCGCTATTTCAATCTCCTGCGGATCATCGCAATTTGATGCCATGACCGGGTCTGTCGCATGAAATCCATTCAATTACTTATCGTAATCTTATCTGGCAGCTACTCCCTTTTATCTAATCCATTATAAACATTTCTTTCGCAGAATGTCAACGCCTTTTTCAGATCAATGCCAGTGTTTTTAAGAGATATAGCCAGAAAGTCAGCGTAAAAGCGCTCCCGCAGGTAGTTAACATGACTGTATTCGCAGTCAAAGAACCTTCATGCCCCATATTTTTAGCCATAACAAAACAGGTTACCGTAGTAGCAGAACCCAGCATTACAAGAATTGCGATCAGCTTTTCTTCCCGGAATCCAAGTGCAACAGCAATAGGCAAAAATACGGCGGCAAGTCCCACCAGTTTAATCAGTGCTGCAACAATGCCGGGTTTCAAATTTTTCGCCGCACTTTCCGCCTTGAACGAGGCACCCATGGAAATCAGGCCCAACGGTGTTGCAAGTACTGCAAGATTCTGTACCGTTTTTGCCAGAATCGGCGGTTTGGGAATCCGTAAAAGCGACCAGACCAAACCGGCCAGTATTCCAAGAATAATCGGATTTGTCACAATTCCCTTGACTGTTTTTTCCACAAATTGTCTGCTTAACGGTTCTCTCTGTGGACTGAACACCGAAAGCACCACCACCGCCATAATATTATAGAGCGGTACACTGCTGATAATCATCAGCGGAGCCATCCCGGAATTTCCGTAAATATTCTGAATAAAGGCAATTCCCAGGATCGCTGCACTGCTTCGGTAGGAAGCCTGAATAAACTCGCCCTGCAGTGATCGGTTCTTCAGGCAAAATGACAATGCCCATACAGCCAGAATAGAAACCAGTGTTACGGCGAAGCAAAAGAGAACAAAGCGCGTATCCCAAACTTCAAAAAAATCCGAATCCGACAGATCGGAAAAAAGAAGTACGGGCAATGCTATTTTAAACACAAACCGGTTCAGCTTTTCCGTAAATGCTTCGTCCAGAATTCCTACCTTCCGAAAAAGAAGTCCCAGGATCATCGTAAGAAAGATAGGCATTGTTGCATTCAGGCTGAAAATCAGATTTTCCATTACAGCGGCTTACCTGCAAGGACTTCCTGGTAATCCTTGTAGTTTTCTTCCAGAAGTTTTGGTGTATTTAGTCCATACGGACACTTCTTCATACATGCCCCGCAGTGAAGACATCCCTCAATTTTCTTCATCATTTCCTGGGCCTTCGGGGTTAACTGAAGTGCGGAAGGGGAACGACGCAAAAGAAGGCTCATACGGGCACAGGTATTAATCTCGATCCCTGCAGGACATGGCATACAGTATCCGCATCCACGGCAGAAATTTCCGGCTAACTGCTCTTTGTCTTTTGCGATCAGCTCTTTCATCGCTTCGTCCATCACCGGAGGACATTCCATATAACTGAGGAATTCATCCAGTTCACGTTCTCTTTGCACACCCCAGATCGGAAGTACATTCTCGTATTGATCCTCAAACGCATAAGCAGCAGCCGAATTCGTGATCAGTCCGCCTGACAATGCTTTCATAGCAATAAAGCCCATATTCTTCTCTTTGCATTTTTCCACAAGTGAAATCTCATCCGGAGTTGCAAGATAACAGAATGGAAACTGCAGCGTTTCATAAAGACCGGATTCTATAATTTCACGGGCAACATTGAGACGGTGATTTGTAATTCCGATGTGACGGATTTTTCCCTGTTCTTTCGCTTCCACCATCGCCTCGTACAATCCTGTTCCGTCTCCGGGACGCGGACAAAATGCCGGATTATGAAATTGATAAATATCGATGTAATCTGTTTGAAGCAGGCGAAGACTTGTCTCGAGATCTTTCCAGAATTCCTCCGCATTTTTAGCAGCTGTCTTCGTAGAAATAAAAATATTCTCTCTGATTCCAGCGAATGCAGCGCCGAGTTTTTCTTCACTGTCGCTGTAAGCCCTTGCTGTATCGAAGAAACGGATTCCTCCCTCATATGCTTTCCTAAGCAGCAAAACAGCCTCTTCTTTTGAAACACGCTGAACCGGAAGCGCTCCAAATCCATTTTTATTTACCTTAATACCGGTACTTCCAAGCAATACTTCTGACATTTCTTATCCTTCCTCCAGTTTTCTTACAAAATTCTGTATCGTTTCATAGTACATCCCAAATCGTTTTCTTGGAACAATCTGTCCGATCTCCCACAAATCCATCAATTCATCAAAAGTAACCAGTCTCGCTCTGACCACTTCTTCCTTTTGCAGGACTAATTCCGAGAGTTGAACTTTTTTCTGTAAAAGATAGGTATCCACAAACCGGTCCTGCAGACGAATTGTATGAATCGGAATCAATTCATCCTCTCTGCATTGCAGACCGGTTTCTTCACGCACTTCACGTACGGCACCGGCTCTGCTGGTTTCATCTTTTAACACCGATCCGCCGGTACACTCCCAGAGCATTCCGTAAACTTTTTTGGGATGACGCTGTGTGATCAAAATCCTTCCATCATCTTTGACTGTCCATACATCGGAAACGAGATGGAATTCGTTCACCCCCAGCGGATTACCCCTGACCGCAAAGCGGCCTGTTTTTTTTCTTTCCCCATCATAGATATCCCACTGCTCCATATCTCACCTTCTCTTCCTGTAATTCCGTTTATAGTAAACGTATTTTAACACAGAATGCAGGCAACGAAAAGCCAAAAAACAAACAGAAAAGAAAAAAGCTCTTCCCCATTTAAGAAAAAGCCTTTTTCCAATTTCATCTGATGACTATACAACAATCTTCATCCATTTTTCGCTGGCAAACCGATAGGAGGAAAACAGCAGACGACATCCCTGATCAGCCACGATACCAAACCAGATTCCCGCAATCCCAAGCCCCAGCGGATAACACATTACCCAGGATACGATCGAGCGCACAAATGTTACGCTGATCGTCGATGCAATCATCGTGAAAAAAACATCGCCGGCACCTCTTAAGCAGCCTGTATAGACTACCTGCGGAACCTGGAAAAGAACAATCACAACAATGATACGCATGATCGTCACGCCGGTTTGTATAATCGCCTGATCTTCAAAGAACAATCCGTAAAATGCCCTGCCGCCAAAGAAAAAGAACAGGGAAAGCAGGATTGATATTACGTTTCCGACTCTCTGACAGATATGACCATACTGTTTTGCCTGTGACGGGTCTTTGCGCCCGAGGCTTTGTCCTATGAGAGCGACAGCTGCAGACTGCAGACCATCTCCAAAGGAAAATGACAGAGATAATGCATTCATCCCGATCTGATGTGCAGCCATATCAGCAGTACCCATATCTGCTGCCATTAAAGCAGTGGCAAGGAAACCGATTCTGAGCAATACCTGTTCGATCAGCACACTTGACCCCAGCTTCGCCATAATCCCAAGCGGTTCCAATGTGAATTTCAGCCGATTTCTGACACAGTACGGGATACTGACAAAGCTTCCCTTCACAAAAAGTGACTGAATACTCATGACACAGGCAACAACCGTACCAAGAACGGTAGCAATCGCAGCTCCGCGCACTCCCATTTTTGGAAATCCCAGATGTCCTCCAATCAGCAGATAATTAAAAACAATGTTACAGCAGTTTGAAACTACATTTGTGCGCATGGCTATCTTTGTATTACCGGATCCCCTTTGTGCCGCATTGATCACCATGGTAATCACATTAAAGATCATACATCCCATGATAATTCGGAAATACTCTACTGCCAGGTCATGTGTTTCCGGTTTCGATCCGCACAGCTTCATCAGCGGATCCGCCAGAGATACACAAAGGAAGCCAATCACAAGAGACATCAGCACTGTAAAGGACAATGCCAGCATCAGCGTCTGATTCGCACTGTCTCGCCGTTCTTCTCCTCTTCTTCTAGCAATGATTGATGAAATTGCCACATTCGATGCAATAAAGAGCGCAAGACCAATAAATTTCGGCTGAGTGGTCAGTCCTACCGCCGCAACCGCTTCCGGTCCGATGGAGCTTACCATCATGGTGTCTACCATACCGGCCAGTGCCACAAAAAAATATTCCATAATAGACGGCCAGGCCATGCGTACTACTGTCGCCACTTCATCCTTTTGAATTTTGCGGTATGTTCCCGCATTCCTTTGTAACATGAAAATCCCCCATATTGGTTTTCGACATGGTTTATTATTTTACACTGTAAAAATCAACGCAGTCTTCTTTTCCATAGTATACTTTGTCTTCTTCCAAAAGTACGGAAATCCCGTTTGTCACCTCAATGATATTTACCGCGCAGTTTAAAGGAACTCCTCCATGCCAGAAATCCGTTTTATCCTGATATACATTTCTCAGCAAGGCCCGCATACAACATCCATGAGTGGCAATCAAAACCGTTTTATCCTGATATTCCTGATTTGCAATCAGCTCCTCATAGAATTCTCTGGTTCGATTACACAGCTGCATGATACTTTCACCGTCCGGGGCCGGCTGAAAGTGAAGAGGATCCGTATAAAATTTCACAAAATCATCACTCGGAATCTCATAATTCTCTTTACGGCAGCCAAGTCCTTCCCAGGAACCAAAAGACAGCTCCATCAGCCGGTCATCGGTAAGAAGCGGAACTTTGCGGTCACCAAGAACAATCCTTGCCGTATCGAAAGCTCTCTTTAACGGACTTGAAATCGCAATGTCAAAGGGGATTTTTTCCATCCCCTTTGCAGTCACTTTCGCCAGACGAATTCCATTTTCGTTCAGCTCTGTATCTGACTGACCCTGCAGGCGTCCTTTCACGTTCCAGTCTGTCTCACCATGCCGTATCATATATATTTTCATGATTTTTCTCCGTTTACTGACGCAATTCAATGCCAAGATTCATAAGGCCGTTCAAAATCTTTTTCATTGCAGCTGTAATTTCCGCTTCCTCCAGCGTTTTGTCTTTGGAGCGGAATACAACTGTATAAGCCATTGACTTATATCCTTCTTTGATCTGAGCACCTTCATAAATATCAAACAAACGGCAGCTCTCAAGGATCTTGCCGCCTCTCTGGCGAAGTACACGCTCAATATCACCCGCCAGAATATTTTTCGGTACAACCATGGAAAGGTCGCGGGAAACGGCAGGATATTTTGCGATTCCAACGAATTTACGGTCAAAGGTAGCAAACGGAAGAAGGTTTGGTACTTCAATCACTGCCACGTATGTTTTCTGTCCGATCCCGTAATTGTCAGCCACCTGAGGATGAATTTCACCCAGATATCCAAGAACAGTACCACAATAGGAAATCTCAGCCTGACGTCCCGGATGCAGGAACGGTTTTCCGGCTTTCGGATTGTATTCCGGCTGCTCTTTCATACCGAGTTTATCCAGCAGTTCTTCTATAACACCTTTCATGTCATAGAAATCGCCGTCTCCATACATTCCCAGTGTCAGAATCATTCTCTCCTCCGGCAGTTCCTCAAGAGGCAAAGATTTCGGAAGATAAATATTACCGAGTTCATACAAACGAACATTCTTATTTCTGCGATTATAGTTTGTTGCCAGAGAAGTAAGCATTCCGTTCAGAGAAATCGTTCTCATGATTGAGAAATCTTCTCCCAGAGGATTTCGGATCGGAATTGCCCTGCGAAGTTCATCGTCCTTTGGAATCAACAGCTTATCGAATACTTTCGGGCTTTCAAAAGAATAACACATACCCTGTGAAAATCCGCAGTACTCTGCAACATCTCTTGCCACAGACTCCACTCTCGCCTTAAAGGGAAGCTTTCCTGTGGTAGCCTCTCCGCTTGGAAGCGTGGTTGGGATATTGTCATAGCCAAAGAATCTTGCCACTTCCTCTGCCAGGTCAGCAGTGCGGAAGATATCCTGACGGAAAGTAGGTGCAACGATTTCCTTTGTCTCTTTGTCGTAAACAAGTTCTACTTTTTCCAGATACTTCAGCATTTCTTCCTCGGTCAGATGAGTTCCAAGAAGATCGTTGATTTTTTCCGGTTCAAACGGAACACGAACCGGCTCTTTCTTAACCGGATAGACATCTACCATATTGCCTACTACTTCTCCTGCACCAAGTTCTTCCATCAGCTGGCAGGCACGATTGATTGCTTCCTCTGCATTATTGGGATCAAGTCCTTTCTCGAACTTTCCGGATGCATCTGTACGAAGGCCGATTCTCTTGGCAGAGAGACGAATGTTGGTTCCGTCAAAGCATGCAGCTTCGAACAGTACTGTCTTAATCTGATCTGTGATCATGGAATTTTCCCCGCCCATGATACCGGCAATACCGACTGCTTTCTCTGCGTCACAAATCATAAGAACATTCTCGTCCATCTGACGTTCCTGACCATCCAAAGTCACAAATTTCTCATCTTTCGCCGCACGGCGGACAATAATCTGATGATCAGCAATGGTATCCAGATCATAGGCATGCATCGGCTGACCATATTCTTCCATTACATAGTTGGTGATATCAACCAGATTGTTAATGGGACGAATTCCGTTTGCAGCAAGACATCTCTGCATCCATTTCGGAGACGGTCCAATCTTTACATTTTTTACAACACGTGCGCAATAGCGCGGGCAAAGTTCGGAATCCTTAACGG
>JAQYOA010000075.1 GCA_028727605.1 Lachnospiraceae bacterium | reverse complement strand
AAGACAGCCTTGTTTTCACAACATCCTATCTGGATGAAGCCACTTTAAAAAACTGTACGCTTTCTGCTCTGATCCACGGCTCTTCCTATGAAGTTTCCGTCATTCCTCTCTCCGCAGAAGAACGTTCGGCGCTTTCTTTTACCGAAGAGCGGGACCGCTCCCGGTTTCAGTTTTCTTCCGGTTCGGATCTTTCTTCCGTCTCCCCTGGAGATTCCGGTTTTCTCATTGTGAACGGCAGTTTTTCGGAAGATGTTCTTCAGGTACCCATCCAGGCTCTGTTTTCCGATTCCTCGGGAAACTATGTTTACGTGATGAAAGACGGGACAAAGACAAGACAGGAAGTAACCGTCGGCTCATCAAACGGAATTACGACTGTCATTTCGGAAGGTCTGTCCGAGGGCGATACCGTATATCTGCCGCCCAGCGCAAAAGCAGATACGGCTTCCAAGACCTATACGGCTGCACCTGACAGTATTTCCATCGAAAAAGAGAGTAAGGCTTCTCTTGTTTATCCTCTTAAGACGCCGGTTCGCTATCCGGGGCAGGAAGCCGCTTTTGTTTCCTCTTCGGTAAAAAACGGCCAGACCGTCGAAGCCGGGCAGGTTCTTATGACCGTAACTTCAAAGACGGATCCCATTGACCTGGAGGAACTGGAGCTGGAACTGACCCGGTTAAAGGAAAATCTGGAGGATGAGATTCTCATCCGGAACAACGACCTGGCTGTATTAAAAGAGCGCAGAAATTCCGCATCGGATTCCTTCGAATACCAAAAACTCCAGCTGGAGATTCAGCGCTCCAATCTGGAACTGGAATACTATGCTGCCTGTCAGAACAGACAGATTGCAATCAAAGAACAGGAACTGCAAAAGGCAGAGGAGGCCATCTCTACAGTTGAAATCACAGCTCCTGTTTCCGGTATCGTAACGGATCTCCTCATTCTCGAGGAAGGCGACCTCATTGAAAACAATACCAGGATCTGCAGCATTTCGGCTCCTTCTCTTTGTATGGTAAAATCTCCTTCCTGCTACTTTCCGTTTGGTTCAGAAGTGCAAATCTGCGGAAACAGAATGGGACAAGAACTGAAAATAGATTCCCTGATTACCGGTTCCTCGAGCGTCGAAGCAGCCGATACGGATAAATTTTCCTCCTATCTCACACCGTCAAACAGTACGATTGATCTCACCACGATTGAAAATCTGTCTGTAGTCGGAAAAACCGTTGATCTGGAAGATGTTCTTCTGATTCCGACAAAAGCGGTTCATACGGACACATCGGGAGATTTTGTATACGTGCAGACCGCCGGGGGAGAAAGCCGGAAGCAATATCTGAACGCATACTGCATCGATTCCGAGTGGACCTGGGCTGTATGCGGCATAGACGAAGGACAAACTCTGATTCTGAACTAGGAGGAACCTGTATGTTACTGACAATTATCCGCAGGATGTGGAATAAAAAAATGATGATGTTTTCCCTTCTCCTCGGCAATCTTCTATTTATCAGTATTGCAGCGGCAAATCCGATGTTTCTCCATGCCGTGCAAAAAAGAACACTTTATACATCCATTGAAACTCAGGCGGAAGAATTGGGACACTGGCCCATGACGTACTCTGTCACACCCTCAAGCAGCTATAAACCAGGAATGCTTTCCCGCACTACCAACGAGCTGACTGCCTCCGCAGAAGATTTCGATCTTCCACTACAGTCTCTTGTCACCGTATATTCACTGAAATCAGAAGAGACCATCTCCAGTCTTGACAGGGAAGACCGCATCTCGGCTCTCCAGGTCAGTACCATCACGGATCTGAAGGATCACATTGAAATTCTCTCAGGCACCGGTATGAGCACAGAGCCGGACGGAGATCAGATCATTGATGCAGTTGTTTCCCGCAGAACCTTCCGCAAATGCGGTTTGATCCTTGGGGAAGTGCTCACCTTTGAGAGCACAAAACTGCCCTCAGGCGCGCCTCTTTGCATCCGTATTGCAGGGATCTTTGAAAACAGTGAGGAAAACGATCCGTACTGGATCAATGCCCCTGACAGCTACACAAAAAATCTTTTTATTGATGACTCCCTCTATTCGTCCCTCTTTTTGTCCGATCAATCCGGCTATAAATCCAAAGCAGCCTGGTACGCCCTTTACGATTATTCAGATCTGAATCCGAACTCCATACCCTCAGTGCTTACCCAGATTGCCCGATATGATGAAATCTTTCAATCGGAATACGGGACGAACCATCTTTGCTCCTTTACGGACCTTTACAGGGACTATCTGACTGCAAAACGAAATACGGAGATTACTTTTCGCATCCTGCAGGTTCCGATTTTTCTTCTCCTGATTTCCTTTATCCTGATGGTTTCAAGGCAGCTGATCCACATGGAACTGTCTGAGATTTCCGTCTACAAAAGCCGCGGGTTAAGCAGAAAACAAATCATTGTCATGTACCTGATTCAGGGTCTGATCCTTGCTCTTGCAGCGGCATTGCTGTCTGTTCCGTTTTCTGTACTTCTGGTAAAGCTTCTGGGCACGTCCTCGGGATTTCTCACCTTTTCCGGAAGCTACACCCTCTATCCCGAATTTTCACCGGATACTTTGCTCTATGGAACAGCAGCAGCGATTCTTTCCGTCGTCATCATGCTCTTTCCGGTCATTCGCCAGTCCAAAACGACCATTGTCCGGCACAGAGCAGAAAAATACCGGAAGAATGAGGCGCCCTTCTGGCAGAGATATTTTCTGGATGTTCTGATCCTTCTTGTATCTCTGTACGGTCTTTTCAATTATACCGGTCAGAAAGAAGCGCTGCTTTCCCGGATCTTATCCGGAAAAACACTGGATCCGCTTCCTTTTCTGTGTTCTTCCCTGTTTCTTCTGGGAGGCGGACTTTTTATGCTGAGATTAAGTACCTACCTGATTCGCCTGATTTTCCGCCTTTTTCAGAAGAAATGGAGCCCGGCGCTCTATGCTTCCTTCTCTTACATCATAAAAACGAGAAGACAGCAGAATTATTTTACGGTCTTTCTTTTTATTACCATCGCCCTGGGAATTTTCAACGCCCAGGCCGCAAGAACCATCAACAGCAATGATGAGGCAAACACCCGTTATCTGAATGCTGCTGACATGATTGTCTGTGAAAACTGGTCAAATAACGGGGATTCCCAGGATGTACAGGAAAACGGAGGCACGCTTGTCTATCAGGAACCGGATTTTTCCAGATATGAAAGCTTTGACGGTGTGCAAAGCGCCGCAAAAGTTTATCATTCCGATTCGGTGAACGTAACGGTTTCATCCAACACGCTAAAGAACGCAGAGCTTTTTGGAATTCAGACAAAAGCTTTCGGAGAAACCGCATACTTTGATTCCTCTCTCCTTCCAAAGCACTGGTATCATTATCTCAATGATCTTGCCTTAAATCCAAACGGGGTTTTGCTGAGTACCAATTTTGCAGACAGCTATGGTGTCAAAGAAGGGGACAGTATTCTCATCCGGCATCCGGATGGCGGGTATCTTCGTGCAGACGTCCTCGGATTTGTCGATTACTGGCCAGGATATGCCTCTTCCTGTTACAGAACCGGTTCCGACGGAACTATGCAGGAAGAAAAGAATTATCTCATCGTTGCCGGGCTGTCCGCCGTGCAGGAGGCTTTTGGCATTCTGCCCTATGAGATATGGCTCAGGACAGACGGAGAAAATGAGGGAGTATATCAGGGAATTGCCGATCACAAAATCCAGACCTCTTCTGTCACAGATACGTCAAAACTCCTGCAGAACCGAAAGAGTGATGCGCTGATCAACAGCACAAACGGAATTCTGACTCTTGGCTTTCTGGTCAGCATGATTTTATGTGCAGCCGGTTTTCTGATTTACTGGACCCTTTCCATCAAGGAGCGGGAGCTTCTCTTTGGAATTTTCCGGGCAATGGGAATGTCTATGGGAGAGATCACGGCAATGCTGATCAATGAACAGATTTTCCTGTCCTTTCTTCCGATTCTGACAGGAACCCTCGTGGGATGGATTGCCGCAGAATTATATATGCCATTAATCCAAATGGTGTATTCTTCCGCCGATTACGTCATTCCGCTGCAAGTGATTTCTTCCGCAGCGGATTATCTGAGGCTCTTCGTCATCGTTGTAATCGTATTCGGAACCTGCATGGCAGTCCTGATTCGAATGATTCAGAAAATGAAAATTGCACAGGCACTAAAACTGGGAGAAGATTAGTTTGGAAGAACTGTTTCCGGTTTCGGCACAAAAAAAGTTCCTTCGGGTTACACCCGAAAGAACTTTTTTATTGCAACTCCACACTTCGCGTCGCTTTGCCGCTCTGACTTTATCAGGCAATGGGAAAGCTCTTGTACGGCAGGGGACAACATTACAAACTTTTAAGAGGATAGGTCTGAAGCAAAACATTCTTGCATTGCATGATTATAATATCGTGTCCGCACAAGAGTTTTCCGACTGCCTGCTTTTATACAATCCTGGCAAAGGAAAGACCGTGCATGTCCGTCTTATGAGAGTATATCATCTTTCCCTCACCGGATGACCCTATTTTATCATTCCAATACTTAGTTTTCCATATCGCTTTTCTATGATTTATATTAATTTTCTATCATTTTCCCGGCCTTAACCCAGATTTTCCAGCAAAGCCTCCAGTTCCTCCATGGACTCTGCTGAATTGACCGCACAGCGGAGTTTTGCGGAATGGGGGAATCCGGCCGTATACCAGGCCACATGCTTTCTCATTTCCCGAAGTCCCATGACGCTTCCTTTGTATTCTACCTGAAGACGGGCATGGCGCAGAATCATTTCTTTCACGGTATGGGCATCCGGACGGGGCAGAAGCTCTCCCGTCTCCAGATAATGAAGCGTCTCCCGGAAAATCCAGGGATTTCCCTGGGCGCCCCTTCCGATCATCACACCGTCACAGCCGGTGGCAAGAAGCATCTCTTTGGCTTTTTGAGGTGTATTCACATCTCCGTTTCCGATGACCGGAATCGAAACTGCCTCCTTGACCTGACGGATGATCTCCCAATCCGCCTTTCCGGAGTAATACTGTTCCCTTGTCCTCCCGTGGACCGCAATTGCCGCCACGCCGCAGTCCTCCAGAATCTTTGCAATCTCCACCGCATTTACATGGTCTTCGTCAAATCCCTTGCGGATCTTTACCGTCACCGGCTTTTTGACGGCTTTTACCATGCCGCTCACAATTTCTCTTACCAGCGCCGGATCTTTCATCAGGGCAGACCCCTCGCCATTGTTTACTACCTTCGGCACAGGACAGCCCATATTGAAATCCAGAATATCAAAAGGCTTTTCCTCAATGCGCGCTGCAATTTCCGGAAGAATCTTCGGATCACTGCCAAACAGCTGCAGGGATACCGGATGCTCACTTTCGTGGATTTCCATCAGGCTTTCCGTATTTTTATTTCCGTACAAAATCGCCTTGGCGCTCACCATCTCCATACAAATCAGGCCTGCTCCCTGTTCCTTGCATAAAATACGAAAAGGCAGGTCTGTTACACCTGCCATAGGAGCGAGCACCAGCGGATTTTCGATTGTTACATTTCCTATCGTTAATGGCTGCATGTCTTAAGCTATCCTTCTTCTTTCTCTCTATGATTCTTTCTCCGGCCGGACTGTCTCTTTCCCGGAATCTTCCTCCTGCAGATCCTCTCCCAGGAAGAAAACCCGATAATACAATTCCAGAGATTCCAGCAGTTCCTGTTTTTCCTGACGCAGCTGCTTGATCCGAAGGGCACCTCCGATTTCATCATACATCGCGTCCGCGTCCAGCGCTTCCGTCTCAAACTGGAGGTTTCCGTTCTCATCAAACCAGAGTGTGAAAATACCTCCGATCTCCACTGTATACATCACACACATCACATGAAGCTCATCCTGTATACTCTGCGGCAGAGAGGAAAAGTCCTGGTTAAAATAATATTTCTGCTCATAGGCACTGGCACCGCAGAGCACAATTTTCTCGTCGTCTGAATACATGATTGCATTCCTCCTCTTTTTTGATGACTCTCCATTCCGGTTATTTCTCATCTGTTCTGTTATACGTAACTGTACAGTCCGCGGACAGATACTTCCCCGGAGTGAACCTCGGCGATCGTTCCATCCTCCTTTTGTACCCTTAATTCACCGGTGGGAGTGATCCCAAGGGCCGTCCCCTCAAAAGGTTCTTTCGGGTCCAAAACTCTTACTTTCTGATTTTTATTGGCAAGCACCTCTTCGTAATCTTTCTGCAGAGGAGACAAGTCTCCCGCCTTTAGGAACGCCTCATAATTTTTCTCGAAGGCTTTCATCACCGAAGCAATGATGCCGGCACGATTGATCGGCTGCCCCATCTCGATCCGAAGGGATGTGGC
The DNA here is from genome assembly GCA_028727605.1 of Lachnospiraceae bacterium. Lineage (GTDB taxonomy): Bacteria > Bacillota > Clostridia > Lachnospirales > Lachnospiraceae > Fusicatenibacter. The sequence continues at coordinate 6,910 of JAQYOA010000075.1, read as the reverse complement.
AATTTCGCGAATTTCCTCCGGAAATGCTTCCTGATTGACATTGATTCCGGTACCGATCACCACATAGTTGATAAAGTCAATCTGTGCGCTCATCTCTGTGAGAATTCCGCACAGCTTCTTTCCGTTTAAAACCGCATCATTGGGCCATTTAATCCGGGTTTCCACACCAAGCGCACTGCGGATTCCCTGTACCACGGAAAGGCCCATGACAATCGTCAGCATCGGAGCCTTTGCCGGTTCCAGATCCGGATAGAGCAGCAATGTCATGGAAATGGACGTTCCCTCCGGTGAATTCCAGCTCCGTCCTCTTCTTCCCTTTCCTGCATTCTGCGTATCGGCAACCACCAGAGAACCGTTTGGCGCCCCCTCCTCTGCCAGGCGTTTCGCCCAGGTATTGGTAGAGTCTGTTTCTTTCTTATAGTAAACACATCTGCCGATGTAATCGGTGGACATCCGGCTCTCAAGTTCATCTTTTCCCAGCAGATCCGGCTGGCCAACCAGACGGTATCCTCTGTTCTGAACTGCCTCGATCTGATAGCCTTCCTCTTTCAGCTGATTCATAATCTTCCAGATGGCTGTTCTGGAAACGCCGAAATGCTCACAGAGATCCTGTCCGGAAATACTGTCCTTCGCCTCCCGAAGAAGCCGTAATGTCTCCGCTTTTTTATTTTCGTGCATATTTTAACTCTCCGTGTCGTTTCTATCCTTAACCTTCAACAGCGCTGCGGGTTTTTCTTATTTCCCGCAGCGCTGCTGCCTATTTTGTCACTATTCTATTATACACACTTTTGGGCTGCTTTACCAGACCTGATTCTGCGTCATTTGGTCTTTATGCTCCAAGTGTTGCCGCCATGACTGCCTTGATCGTATGCATACGGTTTTCCGCCTCTTCAAAGACCCTGGACTGCTCCGATTCGAAGACTTCATCCGTTACTTCCATCTCTGTCAAATGGAATCTTTCTCCCATTTCCTTTCCGATCTTGGTCTTAAGATCATGGAAAGAAGGCAGACAATGGAGGAAAATTGCGGTCGGTTTTGCATTTCCCATCGCCTCTTTGGTCACGCGGTACGGAGTCAGATCATGGATACGCTCCTCCCACACGGCATCGGGCTCTCCCATGGATACCCAGACATCGGTGTAAATGACATCCGCATCTTTTGTGGCAGCCTCAACATCCTCCGTCAGGGTGATCGTAGCTCCGCTTTCTTTTGCGTACGCTTCACACTCCGCCACCAGTTCTGCGTTGGGGAAGTATTTCTTTGGTGCGCAGGCTGTAAAATGCATTCCCATTTTAGCAGATGCGATCATCAGAGAATTTCCCATATTATAGCGGGCATCTCCCATGTAAACCAGACGAATGCCCTTCAGATATCCGAATTCTTCCTGGATTGTCAGCATATCCGCAAGCATCTGAGTCGGATGATATTCATTGGTCAGTCCGTTCCAGACCGGAACTTTGGAATACTTCGCCAGTTCCTCCACAATTTCCTGTCCGAATCCACGGTACTCGATTCCCTCATACATGCCGGCAAGCACTCTCGCGGTATCCTTAATGCTCTCTTTCTTTCCGATCTGGGAGCCCTGGGGATCCAGATATGTGGTTCCCATGCCGAGATCGTGGGCAGCCACCTCGAAAGAGCATCGGGTTCTGGTGCTGGTTTTCTCAAAAATCAATGCTACATTCTTTCCCCGAAGCGTATCTACCGGAATTCCCTTTTTCTTCTTATCCTTCAGCTCTGCTGCCAGCTTCAGAAGACCGTCAATCTCCTCCGGTGTAAAATCTTTCAGTGTTAAAAAGTCACGCCCTTTTAAGTTCATCGGCTGTTCCTCCCGTCTCATTTTCCATCTTATGTGTCTCATTGTTGTTTCAAATTGTTATTACTATACAAAATCAGGCCCGCTCTGTCAAGAGGGGCCTGGAAATTTTATCCGATTTTTTGTATATTTTCCATTTTTTATACATTTATTTTCGCATTTATCGGATTTTTATGCATTATTTTCGTATATTTATGATCTTTTATTTCTCGGACGGCTTCTGATCCTCTACAATTCCCTTAAAGGTAGTTGCCAGACTTGCCAGACCCTGCAGATCGGACGGAACCACAATCTTGGTTGCCTTTCCGTTTGCCAGAACGCCCAGCGCTTCCAGACTCTTCATCGTCAGCACCGCTTCATCGGCACCTGCTTCTTTGATCGCACGGATACCATCTGCGTTGGCCTGCTGCACTTTGAGGATCGCCTCTGCCTGACCTTCTGCCTCTCTGATCCGTTTTTCCTTCTCTGCTTCGGCGCGAAGGATCGCAGCCTGTTTCTCTGCCTCCGCATCCAGAATTGCGGACTGTTTCTTTCCTTCTGCCACAAGAATGGTGGATTTCTTTTCACCTTCCGCAATCAGAATTGCTTCACGGCGTTCACGTTCCGCCTTCATCTGCTTCTCCATGGCTTCCTGGATCGCTGCCGGCGGCATGATGTTTTTCAGTTCCACACGGTTCACCTTGATTCCCCAGGGATCGGTGGCGATATCCAGAGAAGTCTGCATCTTGGTATTGATGATTTCACGGGAAGTAAGGGTCTCATCCAGTTCCAGATCTCCGATGATGTTTCGAAGGGTCGTAGCTGTCAGATTTTCAATGGCCATCAGCGGATTCACCACTCCGTAAGCAAACAGCTTGGGATCTGTAATCTGGAAAAACACAACCGTATCAATCTGCATGGTTACATTGTCTTTTGTGATCACCGGCTGAGGAGGAAAATCCACCACCTGTTCTTTCAGATTCACACGGATTGCCACTCTTTCAATAAACGGAATTTTGAAATGAATTCCGGTGGACCAGGTTGCCTTATACTTGCCGAGACTCTCAATTACAAAGGCATTTGCCTGGGGAACAATCTTGACGCAGGACGCCGCGATCATCAGCAGACCCACAAAAATAAGGATAATTACAAAACCAACAAGAGCACTAAACATTCTCATTTACCTCCTCTGCCTCTTTGGACTCTTTCTCTCTGACAATTTCTCTGACAATTAATTTGACTCCCTCTACCCGGATCACCTCAACCGTTGCTCCCGCCGAAATCTTTTTCTCTGCTGCTTCTGAGCGGGCTGTCCATGGATTCCCGTTCAGTAAGGCTTTTCCGGTACCCAGCAGATTGTCAATCTCTTCTGTTACCACCGCTTCCTGTCCGGCAACGCTTTCCACATTTGTCTTTAGCGTATCCTTGTTCATATACCGTACGGCGGCTGGCCGGGTAAAAATCAGTAAAATCAGCGAAACCAGAATAAAACAACCCATCTGTACCCAGAAATTCGCTCCGACGATTGCGGCAATCAGTGCGATCAGCGCACCACCGGCAAACCAGATGGTCGTAAGTCCCAGTGTCGCCGCCTCAATTACCAGAAGAATGACAAGCGCGATCAGCCAGTATAATGCGTTCATGGAATCTCCCTCCTTTCTGACAGAACTGCTCTTAAAATCGTTACCGTCATCATACAATAGAATTTACCAAAAAACAAGCAACCCGAAGAAACATTCAGAAAATGGAAAGAATTGTAAAAAAACAGAAGTTCAGGAACCCTTCTGACCTGAACTTCTGTTTTTCTCTTTTAATAAAAATGCTGATATCCGATCTGAATACCTCTTCCGTAGCCGCTGTTGAAATACAGGCAGCTGCCGATGGGATTTTCTCCCGCAAGCGCTGCGGATGCTGCTTCATAGCAGTCGCTTCTCGCTCCTCTTGAAAGGACTCTCTGGAATTTTCCGCTGGATACCGGTGAGAACTGGCCTCTCTGGTAGATAACACCTGAGATGCTGTTCGGGAAAGATCCGCTTCGGATCCGGTTCAGAACGACCGCTCCCACAGCCACTTTTCCCTGACGGCTCTCTCCGCCTGCCTCACATTCGATCAGTGCAGCCAGCATAGCAAGATCACTGCTGCTTGCAGACATTCCCGAAGAGGAATTCTTTGCGATCTCCTTCTGATACTCCTCTGCTGTCATTGCACCCTTTAACGTATCATCCAGAGTCACATAATCGCTGTGAAGATATGCACTTCCTCCCGCGTAGCTGATCTCATACCAGTTATCTGTCTCGCCGAGAATCTTTACTTCGCTGTTGGAACTCAGATTTCCCAGCTGTTTCGCTTCCGTGGAAGGCTCCTGGCGTACCCGAAGGCTGTCTGCCGTCACGGTTCCTGTCACACCGCAGGTATTGCTGTAGTGCGCTTTCGCTTCCTCTCCGAATACCAGCAGATCATTCCTTATGTAACCTTCCAGACCATTGGATGCAATTTTGCTCCACGTATCTCCCTGTTCGACCACGTCAGCTGCATGTCCCGGAAGCAATACCCCAATCGCTTCGGATTCTGTAGTGGCGTCAACACGAATGTTGGCATAGGTTTCAACGTTGGCCGCAGCCATATTGCTCCAGTCCTGTGTATCTAAAATACTCTCCTCTTTTGTTGCTTTTTCAGTCGTGTCATTTGTTTCCGCTTTTACGGGTGCAGCCATGATTCCGGTCAGTGTCAGCACGCTCCCCACGATACCAAACACATAACTCTTTTTTAACCTCATACTTACCTCCTGAATATTTTGTTACATTTCTGTTACAATTTATTACGAACTGATTCTACCAGTGTTACGAGTTTTTGTCAACTAGAACTTATTGACAATCTTTGCTCTTATTCCCCCATTTTTCACGGGATTTTATACAATCTTTCACCACTTTCATCGGAATACAGCCGATTTTGTCGAAAAGAATCACCACTTTTATTGGTCCGGCAAGGGGAAAAAGCGGGTTCAGATATGACAGTTTGTTAAAACTTGTTTTAACTTTTTCCGAATCTCATGTGTTTTCCATGGTTCTGTGGTATAATGAATTATATAAACAATAAGGTCGTTTTTCATTTATTTTCTATCAATTCATGAAAATTTCCGATTGCGAAAGGAGGTATGAATATGTTAAGAAAGAAGAAATTACTGGCAGTCGGACTGGCCGGCATCTGGATGACTGCTTCTCTGTTTGGCGGTGCGGGAACCGTACGGGCAGAGCAGGTTGGAAACGCTCAGAATACAGACGGCGGAGAAATTACGATTCATTTCACCCACTGCAATGCGCAGGAGCTGACCTTTGATCTGGGTGTGAACAACGGCGAACTCGCCTATACCGACGCAGTACTCACTTATCAGGATTCCACGATGGACGAGCCGATTTCTCTTTCGCTCCTTTCCCCGGATGGCTCCTATACCCTGTACGATCTGCCGGAACCAGTGGAAGAACTTTCCGGAACATTTTCCATTTCCATGGTCACGAAGCTCGGATATTCCCTGGATCTGTCCCAAACAACCTGGAACGTGAACGGTCAGCCTGTATCCGACGGCGGATACGTTGTCATCACAAGCAGTACTGCCTCAATGAATTCCACGGTTTCCTGCGGGATCATTCCCGAACAGACAGCGGAAGAAACAGCAGATCCTTCTGTCGAAGAAGAAGCTCTTACTCCCGAACCGGTGATTTCACAGACTCAGCAGAAGGATCTCCCGGATGGAGAGGGCACCGAAAAAACTCCGGTTAAAAAAGCCCAGACGGAAAAGCTCCCCTCCGAAAGCGGACAGATGACTGAGACTGCTGCTCTCTCTCAAAGTGAACAGACAAGAGAAGCTGCTTATCTCTCACAGAACGAGACAGTATCCGCTTCCATCAGCAGCCCGGCCCCGCTTCACAGTGTGCCGATCGTTTCGGACGTTTCTCCGGAAGCAAAAGAGGCAGAAAAGGAACCTTCCTTTGAAAGCAGAACGATCCTGTCAGAGCCTGCCGGCTCCGAAATCACGGTCGACGTCAAAGAGAGCCAGGCAAGTTCGGCAACGAAGGCGGATACTTTTTCCATGAAGAAACTGCTGCAGAACACAAACCTGGTCCTGGCAGTCATGGTACTTGTCATCGCAGTTCTGATCCTGTTTGAGCTGCTGCGGTCCCTCCTCTGGGATATCCGTCAGAAACGCTGCCGCAGAACCATGTAACTTAAAAATGTCCTGAAACAAAAAGAAGAGCAGGCGTTCCAAAACGGTCGTCCTGCTCTTCTCATTTTCTGTTTTCGTTTTTGTCTTTGGAATTACTCTTCCTCAAACATGTCTTTGCCTACTCCGCAGATCGGACATACCCAATCTTCCGGAAGATCTTCAAAAGCGGTTCCCGGAGCAATTCCGTTATCCGGATCGCCCACTTCCGGGTCATACTCATAGCCGCAAGGTCCGCACACATATTTCTTCATAACAAATTCCTGCCTTTCCCAATAATAGTAATTTTTATTGATATTCCCATTCTAGCAGATATCCCTGCAGAATGCAAGTCCTTTTTCACACGCCGGATCTATCGTTTTCCGAATGCACTTTCCAGCTGCTGTACAAATTCCTCCGGCACTTCCCTTGCAAAGGGCATTTCATCCGCCATTGCCAGTGTCCAGGCAATCCAGCCCAGCATCCTGGCTCCGCTCTCCAGCGCTTCCGGAGAGATCAGATCTATCGTATCATACCGGGTATGCATACCGAATCCATCCCGATCCATCGTGGAAGCGGGAATTCCCTTCCATGCAAAAGAATTGGAATCACTTCCCCACACCGCGCGGGAGACACTGATTCCCATATCTGCTTTCCGCATGATCTCCTGTATCGTATCGCAGACTTCGCTTCCTGCAGTGACACCAAATACGGTGCCCCCAAGCCTCTGTCCGGCCAGATCCACATTCATATTGAACCGGTGACGTCCCAATTCCTCTTCGTGCTGCTTCACATAAGAGAGGCTTCCGCACAATCCCTTTTCCTCCGCGCCAAACCAGATAAACTCCAGAGTTCTTCTCGGAGCGTGGCAGGCAAAATAGCGGGCAAGTTCCAGAATGATGGCTGCACCTGACAGA
>JAQYOA010000074.1 GCA_028727605.1 Lachnospiraceae bacterium | reverse complement strand
AGCAGCCTTTCAACCTCTTCGCGAGTCAGTACACGTGGGATAGCATAGTCATTGATGGCTCTGGGAACAAGGTTATCATCCCAAAGTTTTCCTAAAACACGCTTATAGAAAAATACCAATGATCCATTTTTATTATTAAGTGTAGATGATTTATCGCCTTTGTCCTTTAAATATAAAAGGAAATCTCTAGCGTCTTCACAAGTGAGATCCTCAGGGTGTTTGTTGATAAATTTCAAAAATCTCTGACATTATTTTTATAAGTTCGAATGGTGCCGGGTTTCAGATTTCTAAGCTTGCCAACATCTTCGATTTTATTCATATATGATTCGTACATTAAATAACCTCCATGAAATAAATGTGGTAATAACAATAGTAACTACCCATCATGGAGGTGCATTTGAAAAATAAAACTGCTTGTGTAAGCAGCCTAAAGATGATATTCTTTTCATAGGCAGTTGTTGGGACTAAGCCCGTGTTTGAAGTTTGTTATTGGTGGTACTTTAACAATACTATCTTGGGACAATCCTGTCACTGCCTTTTTTAGAAAAAGTAAAAAGCTGCGCCACAGCCTTGGCAGGCCATCGCGCAGCGATTTTGTTCACTTTCAGTTTGCAGAATAGATGGAGTGAAGGAATGTAAAGATGGGAATGGAATACGAAAATGATTAGAAAATTTGAAATGAAGGATCTTGATGAAGTCATGTCTTTATGGCTTCATGTAAATACAGAGGCACACTCTTTTATTGAAGAGGATTACTGGGAAAAGAACTATGAAATGGTCAGAGAACTGATTCCGGAGGCAGAAGTATTTGTTGCAGAAGAAAATCAGCAGATCCGGGGCTTTATCGGTCTGACAGATGATTATATTGCAGGGATTTTCGTGAAGACAGAGGAACAATCAAAAGGAGTCGGAAGTGAATTGATTCATACTGTCATGATGTTAAAAGATCATTTGTATCTGAATGTGTATAGGAAAAATACAAGAGCAGTGAAGTTTTATCAGCGGTGTGGATTTACAATTGTAAGTCAGGAAATAGATGAGGATACATCGGAGGAAGAATATACGATGGAATGGTATCGTTAGGCGAGAGGTAAAAATGGAAGTTAGTGTGAAAATGGAGTTTGTGAGGAGAGAAAAATGCAGCTTCGGGAATATATGACTTCTGATTGTGAACAGTTAGCGGAATTGTTTTACCAAACAGTTCACAGCGTAAATGCAAAGGACTATACAGAAGAACAGTTAAATGTCTGGGCAACAGGCAAAGTAAATATACAAGAATGGAATAACTCATTTCTAAAGCATAAAACTATTGTTGCTATGGAAAATGATGAGATTGTTGGTTTTGGAGATATAGACGAATCTGGTTATTTAGACAGGTTGTATGTCCACAAGGATTATCAGAGAAAAGGAATTGCATCTGCAATTTGCAATGAACTGGAATGTTCTGTAAATGGAAAACCCATTATAACCCATGCATCTATTACAGCGAAACCATTTTTTCAGCATCGAGGATACAGAGTTGTTTTAGAACAGGAAGTTGTCCGGCAAGGGATTCTGCTTAAAAATTATGTGATGGAGAAATCAGGTTTGATATTTTGAAGGAGTGAGCTTGCCGCTTTTTTTTTCGTGTGGATTAGATCATTTAGCATATTGTGGATTTTGTTTGTAACTGCGTGTACAATAGAAAGAAGGAGCAACATGGCGGAAATATATAACAAGCCTGGGAAAAGAGGAAACTATGCAGACAAGGCAGGAGGCAGTGCAATATTGTTATTCATTGAAAGACGTATATGAGGATTATCCTTTTCATGATGATAATATGTGTGTCATGCGTCATAAGGAAAATAAAAAGTCATTTGCGTTTATCTATGAGAAAGAGGGACATATCTGGATCAATGTGAAGTGTGATCCGGAATGGAGAGAATTTTGGAGAAATGCTTTTGCAGCGGTTGTACCGGCATATCATATGAATAAAGCACACTGGAATTCTATTATTTTGGACGGAACTGTTCCGGATCAGGATATAAAGCGGATGATTGCGGAAAGTTATGATCTGACGAAAGGCAAGAAAAAATGAGAATATGAGTACATACAAAGGTTTCTTTCTAACTGTTTTCCTATAATAGATTGCTATTTTATCCAGATCTGCGAAATAAGATGGGCTAATTCTTCAAAGAAATTGTTTTTTGGAAGGTGATAGCTTGGTATTATATGTTCATAAAGAACCTATTATGATTACGTGGAGAAAGTGGTGAGCTTATGAAACTGTTATTCAAGCAAAGATTGTTTTCGTGGTTTGACAGCTATGATATTTATGATGAAGCTGGTAATATCGTTTATGTGGTCAAGGGTCAGTTATCCTGGGGACATAAACTGGTAATCTATGATACGTTCGGAAATGAAGTGGGAATGGTTGTTCAGAGAGTTCTTACGTTCCTTCCCAAGTTTGAGATTTATAAAAATGGCTGCTATATTGGCTGTTTAAGTAAAGAATTCTCATTTCTGACACCGCATTATAATATTGATTATAATGGATGGCATATCGATGGAACGATCATGGAATGGGATTATAGCATTCTGAATCAAAGTGGTTATGAAGTTGCATGTGTTAGTAAAGAACTTTTCCATATGACAGATACCTATGTCATTGATGTACGAGATTCAGAAAATGCATTAGATGCGTTAATGTTTGTACTGGCAATTGACGCTGAAAAATGCTCCAGAGATTAAGAGGGATTCAATTATATTTGAAAAAGAGAAATTTACTTTAGAAAAGTATTGACCCTGACATTAGGTCATAGTTTATCATGTATTCAACAGAAACAGGAAAGAAGGTTGATATCATGATGACAGTAAAAGAAGTCAGTGATCTGTCAGGGGTGAGTATACGATCCCTGCATCATTACGACAAGATTGGTCTTTTGCCGGCCACAGAAGTCACAGCTGCAGGTTACAGACTTTATGACGATAAGGCACTGGAGCGACTGCAGATGATCTTGCTTTTCAAAGAACTTCAATTTCCACTAAAGGATATCAAAGAGATTTTAGATGATCCGAATTTTGATCGAAGCAAAGCACTGGAGCAACAGATTAAGCTCCTGCAGCTTCGGAAGGAACACCTTGAGAATCTCATCGATCTTGCGACTGGAATCAAAATGATAGGAGTTGGTAAATTGAATAAATTTGGTTTTGAAGCTTTTGATACAAGAAAAATAGATGAATACGCAGAGCAGGCAAAAGAGTCCTGGGGCAAGACAGATGCCTGGAAGGAATATGAGCAGAAATCTGCCGGGCGTTCCAGAGAAGAGGAAATCATTCTTGGTGAGAGGATGATGGCAATTTTTGCAGAGTTTGGACAGGTGATGGATAGAGCTCCGGAATCAGAAGAGGCGCAGAGTCTGGTGAAGAAGCTGCAGAATTATATTACTGAAAACTTTTATACCTGTACAGATGAGATTCTGGAAAGTCTTGGACTTATGTATGCAGGCGGTGGTGATATGACAGCCAACATTGATAAAATGGGCGGTGAAGGTACAGCCGTATTTGCAAATGAAGCGATAGAAGCTTATATCTTATCAAAAACATAAACGTGATGACAGGAAGAATCCTCTTTCAGAGCACTTGGCAAAGGTTCTGAAAGAGGACTTTTTTTGATGATTTGTAATAAAAAATCTAAAAAGACAGCAAGAAACCTTTGAGATTTTGAAATATGTTTATGACAGAACACTACCTGTAGGGTATAATGGTAACTAGATTATTTTGCTTCGGTTATCATTATAAATCATGATGTTGTAGATCCGGTATTTGATAGAAAAAGATTGTTATACATATATTCAAATGGGATTCCCAGATAGGAAAAAGCTTGGAAAGCTCTTATTAACCGCGGACGTCTGCAGCCGATTACAAAAGTTACGATAAAAATGCATCATGCGGTTCGAGAGGATCTTTTGAGATATTTGCAGTCCAACATTACAGCATAAAATTTTTGAGGTGTTTTACAGATGAAAACAATAAAAGTGGTTGCAGCTGTTATCTGCGACGATATGGAAGAAAAGAATAAAATATTTGCAACAGCCAGAGGCTATGGTGATTTGAAAGGAGGTTGGGAATTTCCGGGTGGAAAAGTTGAGCCGGGAGAACAGCCTTGGCAGGCACTGAAAAGAGAAATTATGGAAGAATTGAATACGGAAATAAAGGTTGGAGAACTGATTGACACAATTGAGTATGATTATCCAACATTCCATCTTTCCATGGATTGCTTCTGGGCAGAGGTGGTCTCTGGCCATTTGGAATTGAAAGAGGCAGAAGCAGCAAAATGGCTTACAAAGGATCAGTTAGATAACGTTGCCTGGCTGCCGGCAGATGTTACTTTGATTTCTAAAATTAGAGAATTCATGAAATAAGAAACGAAAAATCACATGTTGGTCAGGGAGTGTTTTCGATGGAAGGAACGATTGATTACTACAATCAGAATGCAGAAAATTTCATAAAGAATACGCAGAATGTTGATATGCATCTGACCCAGGATAGGTTTCTTCAATTGTTGAATCCGCACGCGGTGATCCTTGATTTTGGCTGTGGTTCCGGTCGTGACACAAAGTATTTCCTGGAAAAGGGCTATCTGGTAACAGCAACAGATGGATCCGCAGAACTTTGCAGATTAGCCAGTGCCTATACCGGGATTGAAGTAAAAGAAATTCTGTTTCAGGAACTGGATGACATGGATGTATACGATGGTATTTGGGCTTGTTCCTCTATTCTACATTTACCAAAGGCAGAATTATTGCCGGTCATTCGCAAGATGTGCACAGCTTTGAAGCGTACAGGTGTGATTTATACATCTTTCAAATACGGCGATTTTGAAGGTGAGCGAAATGGTCGGTATTTTACAGATTTCACAGAAGATTCTTTCAAAGAATTCCTGGCAGGGATTCCGAAACTTACGATAGAAGACTTTTGGATCACTGGCGATGTCAGACCAGGAAGGAGTCAAGAAAAGTGGCTGAATTTAATACTCCGCAAATAGGGTATTCGTTACATATCAATGGTGAATACCATAACACCCTGGATATCGAAGGCTTTTCTCAGATGATTAAGGATCCTTCTTATTGTTATAAGTTTTATTGGTTGGAAGCTATTGTGAGTATTATCTCAGAGGGAATTCAGGATACTACCTTTGATGCAATCATTGATGAGATGATTTGCAATGCCTGGTATTCGGTGCGCGAATTTCATATTCATCTCAGTGGCATGCAGGCGGATGGGCTTGTAAGAGATGGTTTGGAAAGAGCAGTTCTTAAATTGACAGAACTGAGTGATTTGCCAGCGAATGCATCGAAAGTAGAAATAAAGAATGCGATTCGAGAGCATAACACAGAATTGAGGACAGCCAAAGAACAGTTGACAAACATGGTTCCGGGGCGCGCCCTGGCAGGATTCTTCTCGAAAAGTGCGGAGGAAGTTCCGTGGGGAAGTATTCGCAGGCTGACGGAGTACATCAGGCGGATCGATCGTACGGTAACTCGTTTGCCATATACATTTGGCGATAGCAGTAAACTTAGGAAAGAAGTTCATTTCAATTCGGAATGGATGAAGATGATTCAGGATAATACGGTAAATATTCTGGGATGGATCCAGTATGAGAAGGTAAAATGGCTGCAGAATAATAATCCGGAGGTCCCGGGGCTTATCTATAAGCTGACACCGATGGATGAAAGAATGCGTAAACTGAATCATGTACGGAAACTTTGGGAAGGGATTCTGGATGTTTGTGAAGTACGGGATGTCTTTACCGGCAATCCGATCAATGTAAAGCAGTATGAGGTAGATCATTTCATACCATGGTCTTTCGTTATGAACGATGAACTTTGGAATTTGATGCCAATGGATTCCTCCCTGAATTCTTCCAAGAGTAATAAGCTTCCGAAATGGGATCCGTTTTTCCTGGTTTTTGCAGAGAATCAGTACAGCATGTATACCCTGATCCATGAAAAAGAAGTGCTGTATAAACGCTTCGAAGCCTGTTATCGGGATAATCTGCATTCTATTTGGGCCGGGCAGGAGTTATACAGACCGGGAAATACGAAAGAAGAATTCTGCAATATCCTGCAGAAAAATATGCAGCCGGTGTATGACTCGGCCAGACGGCAGGGATATGAGATTTGGAATTTTTGAAAGTATTAGGATAAATATGAATGGTGAACCGAATGAAAAGAGAAAAGAATGCGTGCACGTGTAAAAATGTTACGTACGGAATGATTGAAGATGCGATTAAGCTGAAAGGTGCAAAAACCTACGATGAAGTGGAAAACTTGCTGCGATTTGGAACCGGATGTGGAAAATGCAAGGAATTTATTCGGTATTTGGTAAGAGATATTCTGGAGGAATGCAATATTCAGAAAGAATCAAAGAGGTGATACATCATGACAACCATGGATCAGAAGCTGTGCACCTTATAGCTAATGGATATGGCTGGCCGAAACAGATCTGCCGATATGAGTTGTATTATCTGGAAGGAATTTTGATTTAAGATATTTTTGAAATAACAGGAGTGACTTAGTATGGCATCGGAACGAACGGACGAATTATATAAGGTTTTGCTGGACAGAGAATATCCAAAAGAATTATGTGCGGAAATAGCCTATAAAAATCTGAACACAGATTATACTGCAACCCGGATGCTGGGATATTTATACCGGGTGACGAATCCCCGGATTGAAGATTTGGTGGATGAAATGCTGGCGATTTTAAGCGACCGTGATGCTATCGTGCAGAAAAAAGAGCTGGAACATGCACAGGCGGTGATCAATGATATTTACAGAAACGGGCTGTAGAAAATGGTTTGACAGATGATTATCCTGCAGGGATAGTTTGAAGTTTTAATAGCACGAAGGAGATCGCTATGAATAAAAAGATTGAGCGGTTGCTGGAAAACAAAGGCGAAAATTATATCTTCCCGTTTTTCTGGCAGCATGGGGAGTCAGAAGAAGTTCTCAGAAAGTACATGGAAGTAATTGAGGAGAGCGGCATCCATGCGGTTTGTGTGGAAAGTCGGCCGCACCCGGATTTTGCCGGGGAACAGTGGTGGCATGATATGGATATCATACTGGATGAGGCCCGAAAGAGAGAGATGAAGGTATGGATCCTGGATGACAGTCATTTCCCCAGCGGATATGCCAACGGAGCACTTACAGATGCGGAAAATGAATATCGCAGACAGAGTATTACGGTACAGACCCTGAATTGTGCGAAAAGCGGAGAAAGGATGGAACTTTCTCTGGAACAGTATCAGAAAGTAAAACCGTGGGAACCGAACAGGATGGAATCTTTCATTTTTAAGGATACTCCACCACGCACTTTTGAGGATGATCAGTTGATCAGTGTTACGGCATTTCGATGCGGCGGCAGTGGAAAAGAGGATATGCTGGATTTATCGGAGCAGATACAAAATGGAAAAGTGAGTTTTACAGTTTCGGAAGGGATATGGAAGCTTGCAATCTGCCATCTGACCAGAAACAGAGGACCTCATCGGGATTATATTAACATGATGGACAAACAGTCCTGTAAACGATTCCTTGACGCGGTGTATGAACCCCATTATCAGCATTATGCAGACGATTTTGGGAAAACCATCGCCGGGTTCTTCTCAGATGAACCGGAGATTGGAAATGGACATCTCTACGATGTGGGATTTAAGATCTCTCAGATGGACGATCAGGCGTGGAGCACTGAAGTGGAAGCGGAGTTAAAAGAAAAATGGGGAGAGCAATATAATTGCTATCTTCCCCTTATCTGGGAGCAGGATTTTGGAGCTGAGCTTTGCGCGAAGGTGCGATACGATTACATGAACGCTGTTACAAGGGCAGTGGAGAGAAACTTCTCCTGTCAGATTGGTGATTGGTGCCGGGCACATGGCGTGAAGTATATCGGTCATCTGATTGAGGATAACAATCAACATACCCGTACCGGTTCCAGCCTGGGGCATTATTTCCGTGGACTTGCGGGGCAGGATATGGCAGGGATTGATGATATCGGAGGACAGGTTTTGCCTCAGGGTGAGGAACTGCCGGGAAATCCGATTCGGCCAAGAGACGGACATTTTTACCATTTTGCGTTAGGAAAACTTGCGGCTTCACAAGCGGCCATTGATCCTGTAAAGCAGGGAAAATCCATGTGTGAGATCTTTGGAAACTATGGATGGAGCGAAGGTGTAAAGCTGGAAAAATATCTCATTGATCATTTTCTGGTAAGAGGAATCAACCATTTTGTGCCTCACGCGTTTTCTCCTAAGGAATTTCCTGATCCTGATTGTCCGCCGCATTTCTATGCCCATGGAAATAATCCGCAGTACAGACATTTTGGCGAGCTGATGCGGTATACCAACCGGGTCTGCAATCTGATCAGTGATGGAAAGCACATTGCCCAGGCGGCCATTCTGTATCATGCGGAAGCGGACTGGTGCGGAGAATGCATGCCAATCCAGGAGCCGGGAATGAAGCTGGCAGAGCATCAGATTGACTATGATTTCCTTCCGGCGGATGTATTTTCCGAAGAGGAGCGTTATCGTACGAGGCTTTCAGATACCTTGCAGGTCAATGGAATGGAATACCGGTGTCTCATTATTCCGGAGTGTCAGTTTATTCCGAAAGCGACGGCAGAGGCTGTCAAAATGATGGCTGCAGAAGGATTTCCGGTTTTCTTTGTGAATCGTTATCCGGAAGGGTTATGTGAAGGAGAAGCGTTATCAGAAGCGTTCTGGGAAGGCTGCAGATGTACGGCGTTGGAGAAGCTTGTGGAAAGCCTTGAGACTGAGAGAATCAGGGAGATTTCTGCAGCGCCGGAAGATGGGAACCTTCGTTACCTGCATTATAAAAATGAAAATGACTTGTATATGTTTGTGAATGAAGGCAGCACAAGCTATACGGGAACCATCACTGTGCCGCAGAAAGGATGGTGCTATGCCTATAATGCATGGAATAATTGTCTGGAAATTGTATGTGCAGAGGAAACTTTTGAGGGGACAAGGCTTCATGTGACGCTGGAACCATTGAAGTCACTGTTGATTCTGTTTGATACCCCGGATCGGGAGCTGGTGATGCCGATTACCCTTTCTTCCGGAAAAAAGGCAATTAATGAGGGATGGAAGAGAAGTATCTGCCGAAGCATTGATTATCCGGCATTTACACAGGAGAAAACAGTTCATTTACCGGATTCACTTGCGGAAGAGCTTCCACTGTTCTCAGGTTTTGTGCGTTATGAGAAAGAAATCGTCTGCACAGGAGATCGAGTATTGCTTGAAATTAGTGATGCAGCAGAAGGTGTAGAAGTTTTTGCAAATGGTGTCAGTGCCGGAATTCAGATTGCACCGCATTGCAGATATGATCTTACTGATTTGATAAAAAAAGGAAAAAATCAGATTCGAATCGAGGTGGCAACTACGCTTGAAAGAGAAATGTCAACGATTCCGAATCCCATGATGACAGCTATAGGGATAGATACAAAACCAACAGCAGGTTCCGGAATTACCGGAGAAGTCTATCTGGAAATGGGCTGAATGAAAAAGTAACTCAGCAGTTGAGCCAGTTCAAACGGAGTACAGCCGTTTAAACTGGCTCAATTGTGCTATCGACAGGATTCGTAATCAGAATGATTTGCTCCTGATCGAAACTTGTGAAAGTTATGTCTTATAAATTTAAATCCCTTTCTTGTAAAGAATAAAGGAGTAAATTACCGGCAGAAGTGCGATTCCGATGATGATCAGTAACATTCCGGACCACTGGAGGAATGCATTGAGAAGAAACAGGATCCCGCCTGCCATGAAAAGCCAGCCGGCCAGCCGGTGGGTGCGGTTCCAGTTTTCTGTGCTGTTCAGTGTCCAGGGAATTTTGATCCCGGTCGTATAATTTTGCTTGCACTTTGGCAGATAATTGCCGATCACCAAAAAGACGATACCTACGATGATATTGACACCCATTCCGATATTCACATCCATGCCCAGAGCATAGCCGTAAGTAAAAGACAAGATGAATACAGAGAGTACAGGGACAAACCACATGATAAAACGAAACATTTTTTCGCTGATGTTTTTCTTTTTCGGATCGTTCATAGTGACAAAAAGGCAGAACAGGTGAAGTACTAACAGGAGCAGAGGCATGCCAAAGACTACGAAGGGTTTGCTGCTCCAACCGTTTGCCGCATTATCACTGCCAAAATGGGTCGCGATGGTATCCGGCAGGCGGTTCCAGAGAAAAAGTCCGATCAGGATCGGCAGCAGTGTGGCGATACTGGAAAGGATCAGTTGTTTCTTATATTTTTTCATCATGGTCATTTCCTCCTTTTAACTCTGAAAGCCAGAGCATGATTTCCTCCACAACGGAGGTGTTCAGTTCATAATAAACAAAATTTTTTTCTTTCATTTCTGTAACAAGATCCGATTTCTTCAGAACACTGAGATGATAGGAAATCGTGGCTCCTGTTATATCAAAGTGACTTCCAATCTCTCCGGCAGACATCCTGCCATTTTTCAGAAGCTGGAGAATCTCGCGCCGGACAGGATCAGACAATGCTTTAAAAGTTTCTGCAAAAGACATGTATTTCCTCCTTTGAAAAGTATTTAGAAATATTTCTAAATACAGTATATGAAAACAATAAAAGAAAGTCAATATCTATTTAGAAAAATATCTAAATTCCAGGCAAACCTGTTTCCGGTCCGTCCAGATTCCAATGTCATGAGGTTGGGGTCAAAAGTATTGGTGGGAATGCTGATGATTCCGAAGACCTGCGCCTATGTCTGGATAGTGCTGATCGGTTTTAACGCTATGAAAAAGGGATGATGGCGCACCTCTGAGGGCTGTTATTCGTGAGCTTTATCATATAGTTCCTGAATTTCCTTAGGCAGCTTATCAGGCAACATGGCATTAAGGTTATCTTCATTACCATCAGCCATAGCTGTTTCATAGTACCAGCATTTGAATTTGAGCAGAGCAAGTGTTTTTTCCATTTGTTTGATTTCAGCTTGAACTGCGGCTTTTCGGGACTCGAACAATTCTTTGCGTTTTGCATAGCTTGCAGAGCCTTCTGATACCCAATCAATAAACTGTTTGATCGCTTTTATTTCGAGACCGGATGCCTTGAGGCATTCGATGATGCGGATAACTTCCAGATCTTTTTCACCAAAATAGCGGATATTGCCTTTTCGTTCAAGGTTAGGGAAGAGTCCTTCTTTATCGTAGTATCTTAAAGTAGAAATCGGGAGACCAAACATCTCGGATACCTGACCAATTGTGTACATGGAATACCTTCTTTCAAATAATTAGATTTTACTTGACCTAAAGTTAGGTTTAGGTTTTATACTATCAACAGATTAACATTAAATAATGAATTTTTCAAGGTTACAAAAAGAGAAATCATGAATGAAGATAGTTGCTGCAAACGGAAAAACGGCATTATATTGTTTTCGGAAAAGAAAGGAAGAAGGAAAAATGATCTATAATGAATTCCAGAACATAAAGCTCTCTGCCCTTGGTATGGGCAACATGCGACTGCCTGTAGTGGATGGAAAAGACAACTGCATCGATGTGGAAGCTGCAAAGCAGATGCTCGCATATTGTATGGAACACGGAATCAATTATTACGATACTTCCTATGGTTATCATGGCGGTCAGTCTGAAGTTGTTGTCGGAGAACTGATGAAAGCCTATAAGAGGGACAGTTTCTATCTCGCTTCCAAATTCCCGGGATATGACCTTTCTAATATGCCCAGGGTGGTGGAAATCTTCGAAGATCAGCTGAAGAAATGCCAGGTAGATTACTTTGATTTTTACCTCTTTCACAATGTGTGTGAGATGAATGTAGATTACTATCTGGATCCGAAGTACGGTATCTTTGAATACCTTATGGAACAAAAGAAAAATGGCCGTATCAAACATCTTGGTTTTTCCACACATGGTGATATTGCCTGTATAACGAAATTCCTTGAAGCTTACGGCCGGGATATGGAGTTTTGCCAGATCGAGTTGAATTATTTTGATTACAAATTTCAGGATGCCAAAGGTAAGTTGGAACTGCTTGATAAGTGGAATATCCCGGTATGGGTAATGGAACCGGTAAGAGGCGGCCAGTTGGCTTCTCTTTCAGAAGAAGCAGAGAATAAACTGAAAACAATGAGACCGGACGAGAGCGTACCTGCCTGGGCTTTTCGGTTTCTGCAGTCTTTCCCGAGTGTGACTGTGACCTTGTCCGGCATGTCCAACATGCAGCAGCTTGCAGATAACATTCAGACCTATGAGGAAAGAAAACCATTGACTGCTGAAGAAATGGAACTGATTCTTGGGATTGCAGACGATATGATTGCTAAGACCACGGTTCCCTGTACAGGCTGTCATTATTGTGTGACCAAGTGTCCGAAGAAGTTGGATATTCCGTTCCTTTTAAAGCTTTATAACGAGGCAATGGTAGCTGGTGCCGGAGAATTTATTGCGCCGATGGCACTTTCTTCTATTGATGCAGATAAGCAGCCTGAGTGCTGTATCAATTGTCATAGCTGTGAGAAGGTCTGTCCTCAAACGATTCATATTCCTGAGGAACTGGCAAAATTCGCAAAAAAGATGGGACGATAAAAAGGAGAAGCGGAAAATGGCTAAGAAAGTATTAATTGTATCAACAAGTTTACGTGGCGGCAGCAATTCAGAGCTTCTTGCCAGAGAATGTGAGAAAGGTGCGAAAGAAGCAGGACATGATGTGGAATATATTTCATTAAAGGGCAAAGAAATCAAGTACTGTATAGGTTGCCTTTCCTGTCAGAAGACTGGAGGGTGTGTATTAAAGGATGATGCTGCAGATATTATGGAAAAGGTAAAAGAAGCCGAGGTCATCGTCTATGCAACACCAATTTATTATTATGAAATGTGCGGTCAGATGAAAACACTTCTCGACAGACTGAATCCTTTATATTCTGCAGATTATAAATTCAGAGATATTTATATGATCGCAACTGCAGCTGAGAATGAGGAAAGTACATTTGAGAAGGCCTACAATGGTCTGCAGGGATGGGTAGACTGCTTTGAAAAAGCTTCTTTAAAAGGCATTGTTAGTGGTGGTGGAATCGATGAGGCAAATACAGCCTCAGATTATGTGGATGTAATGAAGAAAGCTTATGAACTTGGAAAGGAACTGTAAGTTTAATAGTGATGGTAAGGGACCATCACACAGCGATTTGGGCAAAAAGAATACAGAGGTTGTATTACTTCGTAAAGAATGATATAATTGAACAGTCCTGAGGACAAATAAAAAAGAAAGAGCACGTATTGTGTCAGGTGAGGAAATGTTTAACAGATAATTTAATTTAGGCAAAACACATAGTTTTAGAGTAAGACCTGTGAAACGGGGCTGTTATTTGTGTATGCTTGATTGAATTATCGCATTTGGCTTTCCTTATTTTTATCTTTGATAATAATATAGGCTTATTTTGCGGTTCTATTTTGCGTATGCGAGATAGGACCGTTTGTTATTTACAGGCGAAGGGAGATTTTATGGCTCAATTGAATGTATGTAATTTGACCTTCGCATATGAAGGCAGTTTTGATAAGGTATTTGATGATGTTTCTTTTTCTGTAGATACCAATTGGAAACTTGGTTTTGTCGGAAGAAACGGAAAAGGAAAAACTACTTTTTTAAATCTTTTACTGGGGAAATATGAATACAGCGGAAGTATCAGCAAAGGGATTGTGTATGACTATTTTCCGTACCGGCTTTCTCCGGAAGATATGTCAAAAAATGCAGACGAACTGATGGAAAAATGGAAACCGGGCGTGGAGAGCTGGCGTGTTATGTGTGAACTGCCGGAGTTGGAAATTGACAGTGAAATTTTGTATCGTCCTTTATCAACACTTAGCCTGGGAGAAAGAACAAAGGTGATGTTGGCAGTGTTATTCTCCGGAGAGAATGATTTTCTGCTGATTGATGAACCTACCAATCATCTGGATAAAGAGGCCAGAGAAATTATAAAAAAATATCTCGCCGGTAAGAAAGGATTCATTTTGGTTTCTCATGACAGAGATCTTTTGGATGCCTGTATTGATCATGTACTGGTTCTGAATCGTGTTGGAATAGAAGTCCAAACAGGAAATTTTTCCAGTTGGTGGGCTAACAAGGAACGTGCTGATAAGAATGCAAAAGCTGAAAACGAAAAGCATCGAAAAGAAATACATAAACTTCAGGAAGCGGCAGACAGGTCAAAGCGTTGGGCGGAAAAAAATGAAGGAACGAAGATTGGCTTTGACCCGGTGAAAGAACACGACAGATTTCTGGATACGAGGTCATATATAGGTTCTAAGACCAAAAAGATGCAAAGCCGGGTAAAATCTTTTGAAAAAAGAATTCAGAATGAGATTGATGAAAAGGAAGGACTTTTGAACGAGATTGAAGAAATCACGGATTTAAAGCTCCAACCACTTACGCATCATAAAGAAAGACTGATAGAATGCAGGGATTTTTCTCTTTGCTACAAGGATGCCGATGAGCCTGTTGTAACCGATCTGTCGTTTGAAATCCTGCAGGGAGAAAGAGTATTTTTAGATGGAAAAAACGGCTGTGGAAAATCCAGTCTGATTAAAGCTATTTTGGCGCAGGCAAATGGAACACCGGAAATGGAGTTAAAGTACAATACAAACGGAAATCTATCCGTAGTAAGCGGGCTTAAGATTTCTTATATCTGTCAGGATACGTCGCATCTAAGAGGAGATTTGAAAACTTATGCAGAAGAGAATCAGATTGATTATACTCTTTTGCTGTCACTCTTAAGGCAACTAGATTTTTCCAGGGTGCAGTTTCGTAAGAACATGGAGGAATTTTCAGAGGGGCAGAAAAAGAAGGTTCTTATTGCCGCCAGCCTTTTGACTCCGGCACATCTCTATATATGGGACGAGCCGCTGAACTATATCGATGTGTTTTCGAGAATGCAGATTGAAAAGTTGTTAATGCAGTATACCTCAACAATGTTGATCGTCGAACACGATGTTAAGTTCAGGGAATCACTTTCTACGAAACTGGTGAAAATGTAGACAGATAAATTCCACCCCCTGTTTTACTTCATTGGAGAAAATAGACTAATGGTGGAAGTTCGTTTTTCATTTTACGAAGGCAAAAAAATTTCAAAAAATTAGCACTCGCCCCTTGACAGTGCTAAATACAGGTGTTATATTACATGTAGAACAAAAAGAAGAGATAATAAATAAGATCTTCAAATGTTCTGTAAAACGACACCTCGGATTTCTCCGATAGTGCTAAAAATATTCTTTATCATGAAGGGAGATATGACTTATGATGATGCCTAGTATTTTTGGAGAAAACTTATTTGATGAATTCATGAACGATTTTTCATTTCCGAACGTTGGAAAAGCATTGTATGGAAAACGGGAACCTGAGATTATGAAAACCGACGTAAGAGAAAAAGACAATGTTTATGAAGTAGATGTTGACTTACCGGGATTTAAAAAAGAAGATATCCAGATGGAACTGGAAAAAGGATACCTGACGATCCGTGCAGCGAAAGGTTTGGATAAGGATACCAAAGACAAAGACGGAAAGTACATCCGGCGGGAACGTTATTCCGGAAATGTGAGCAGAAGCTTTTATGTAGGAGAGAAGGTTCAGAAAGAAGATATTCATCCAAAATTTGAAAATGGTATTCTTTCCTTTACGTTACCAAAAGAGAAGAAAGCAGTAGAAGAAAAATCCAATTATATTGCAATTGAAGGATAAAATAATTTCAGGCAGGGTGTACACACCCTGCCTGAAATTATTTTAGATAAGAAATTGACATGTGAATAAGATGTAATTATAATGATTACAGGTGATAATATGAGAATAAATACAAGATTTCCTGTGGCGGTTCATATGATGGTGTTGATTTCTTTTATACAGAAGATGGAAAAATCAGCTACTTCGGAGATACTGGCCAAAAGTGTAGGAACGAATCCGGTTGTGATCCGGCAGATGATGTCAATGCTGCGCCGGGCAGGACTGATAGAGACCAGAAGTGGTGTTTCCGGTATCCGTCTTGGTAAAGAGGAGAAAGAAATCACGTTACTGGATATTTACAAGGCGGTTCAACAGGACGCAGGGGCACCGCTGTTTGACTTTCATACCAATCCGAATCCCAACTGTTTTGTAGGAGGGAATATCAAAGAGGCAATGGAAAAGCCGTTGGCGGATGCTCAGAGGGCGATGGAACAGTCACTGGCAGAGTATTCCCTGAAGGATATCGCCGGTTATATCGACAAAAAAGTACATTTGTAAGAATGTATTTTTTATATTCATACCTGTAACTAAAATAATTACAGTAATGCGTAAACGAAGGAGAGGATAAAAATGTCAGATAAAATGGAAGTATACTATTTCAGTCCCACAGGCGGAACGAAAAGAGTGAGCAGTATTTTTGCGGATGCAATGGAAAAAGAAGTGATCTGGCACGATCTGGGAAGTAAGGAAACCATGATGGAGAAGCCGGAAGGAGAGATGATTGTTGTTGCAGCTCCTGTTTTTGGAGGACGTATTCCTTCGGTTGTCCGCGAGAAAATAGAAAAACTTTCGGGAATCGGGAAAAAGGCAGTAACGATAGCGGTTTATGGAAATCGGGCATATGAAGATGCGTTGTTGGAGATGAATGACATTCTGATCAAATGCGGTTTTACCGTGATTGCCTCAGGTGCATTTGTAGCACAGCATTCCATGGCACTTGAAGTGGGAGCCGGAAGACCGGATGAAGAAGATGAGAAAGAAATTTGTAAATTTGCAGAATCCGTCAAGAACAGCACTTCTGCAGAAAATGTCCATGTTCCGGGCAATCGTCCATACAAACCGGAGATGAATATGCCGGCAGCACCAATTTCTCTGCCATCCTGTACAAGGTGCGGAAAATGTGTAATCGTCTGTCCGACAAATGCTGTTTCAGTTACGGACGGAGCAGTGATTACAGATACAGAGAAATGTATTCTTTGCATGGCCTGCACCCGTGTCTGTGCGGAGCAGGCGAGAATCCTTCCGCCTCCGTTGCAGCAGAAAATGGAACAGAAGCTTGGCGCATTAAAGGATGTCAGAAACAAAAACGAAATGTTTTTATAAGGAGAACAGGATGCTTAAGGCAATATTTATGGATTTTTACGGAACGGCTGCAATGGAAATCGGACCAATTGCAGTATCCGTCATCAAAGATATATATAAGAACAGCAAGGCACAAAATCCGGAGGAAATACTGGAATATTGGTGGAAAACCTTTCGTGAAAAACTGGAGTCGGCCAATGGAGAGAATTTCAAAACCCAGCATGAGGTTGCACTGGAAAATTTTCGGGAACTTGCCCGGCATTTTCATTGTACCATGGAACCGGAAAAGCTTCTGGAGAGGATGGAGGAACACTGGTGTTCCTCTCCGCTATATGACGATGTGAAAGAATTCTTACAGAACTGCTCGCTTCCGGTTTATTTTGTGACAAACAGTGATAACCGGTATATTCTGGAAGAAATAGAGCGATATTCTTTGCATCCGGCAGGAATTATAACCAGTGAAGAAGCAAAGTATTCGAAACCGAGAAAAGAAATCTTTTTGTATGCATTAAAAAAGGCCGGAGTTTCACCGGAAGAGGTGATTCATGTTGGGGATTCACTGGAAAGTGATGTGAAATGTCCGTCATCTGTGGGAATCAGAAGTATCTGGCTTAACAGAGAAGGAAAACCAGTTCCTGCGGGAGTAGAAAGTATAGGTAGCCTTCTGGATTTGGTAATTTAGTTATTGAAAAGTTTTTTTAATATATGGGAAGATTCAGTTCAATCTTCTTTAAACTTTTCAAAAATGTCTTTACGAAAAAAAGAAAAGTGCTATAATAGTTGTTGTTGAGGGACAATGGTGTACCGCGTGGTATGCTATTGTCCTTTTTTTCGTGGTTTAATAATTTTTAAAGGAGAAAAAAATAAATGTTAATAACAGATTTACCGAAGATTATTACGGAGACGGTGCCCGGACCGAAATCACAGGCGTTGATCGGCAGAAGAAAGGAAGCGACACCCAGTGCCATCGGATGTGTATATCCGGTTGCTATTGAGCGCGGAGAAGGCGCAATGGTGGAGGATCTGGACGGAAATAAATTCCTGGACTGGATCGGCGGCGTCGGCGTATTAAATATCGGTTATTCGCAGCCTGAGGTTGTAGAGGCAGTAAAAGCCCAGGCGGATAAATATTTTCATGGTATG
The DNA here is from genome assembly GCA_028727605.1 of Lachnospiraceae bacterium. Taxonomy (GTDB): domain Bacteria; phylum Bacillota; class Clostridia; order Lachnospirales; family Lachnospiraceae; genus Fusicatenibacter. The sequence continues at coordinate 7,735 of JAQYOA010000074.1, read as the reverse complement.
TTCAATATTGTGACACATGAGGGTTATGTGAAGCTGGCAGAGAAGCTGGCACAGATTGCTCCGGTCAAGGGAGACAAGAAAAAAGTATTCTTTACGAACAGCGGTGCCGAGGCTGACGAGAATGCAGTCAAGGTAGCAAAGGCATTTACCAAGAGAAATAATATTATCGTATTTTCCGGCGCATTCCACGGACGTACATTACTTACAATGTCTATGACATCAAAGAAGGCATACGCGATCGGCATGGGACCTTTCCCGGATGGTATCTATCGTGCGCAGTTCCCGTATTATTACCGTAATCCCGAAGGAATGCCTGCGGACAAAGCATGTGATTATTATCTGTCGTCTATTTATGCTGTTTTTGAGCAGTGCGCACCGGCAGATACGATCGCAGCGATTGTTGTAGAGCCTCTGCAGGGTGAGGGCGGATTTATACCGGCTCCCATCGAATGGGTAAAGGCGGTTCGCAAGATCTGTGATGACAACGGAATCATGCTCGTCGCAGATGAGGTACAGTCAGGATTCTGCCGTACGGGACGCATGTTTGCAACCGATTACTGGAGAGAAGCGGGCGTTCAGCCGGATATCATTGCCACTGCAAAATCCATCGCAGCCGGTGTGCCTTTATCTGCCATTATCGCCAGAGAAGAGATCATGGAAGCACCTGCAAAGGGAACTATCGGTGGTACTTATGGCGGAAACGCGCTTGCCTGCGCAGCTTCCTTAAAGACCATTGAGATCATGGAGCGGGATCATCTGGCAGATCGTTCACTGGAGATCGGCAAGAAAGTTACCGCTCGCTACAATGAGTGGAAAGAAAAATATAACTGCATCGGTGATGTGCGCGGTCTGGGTGCGATGGTCGGTCTGGAGCTGGTTAAGGATCAGACAACGAAAGAGCCGGATGCGCCGCTGACTTCTGCGCTGATCCAGGAGTGTGCAAAAAATGGTCTCCTGATTGAGAATGCAGGTACTTACGGAAATGTTATCCGCTTCCTTGCGCCCCTTGTAATCACAGACGAGCAGCTGGAAGCAGGACTTGACATCATGGAGAAAGCACTTGAGAAGGTTCTTTCTGATATGAGAAGCGATCTTTGATACGCAAATCGCTGAGAAAACGGAAGAAAAAAGAGGAACCGGGCGGAAGGAGAAGAAGTTATCATGCAGCAGTTAATGATAAGACCAACGATACATAAATTTGATACTGCAAAGGAATTTGCAGAGGAATTTGCCATCGGCGAGGGCGATCTGGTTCTTACGAACCAATACATCTATGAGCCGTATTTTGGCAGTATGAATCTGGCCTGCGATGTGATCTATCAGGAGAAATACGGTGCAGGTGAGCCTTCTGATGAGATGGCAGAGGCTATTTATTGTGACATTTATGCCGGAGGAAAAGCTGCGCCGAAGCGTATTATCGCTATCGGCGGAGGAACCATCATCGATCTGGCGAAGCTCTATGCGTTAAAGCAGACCACACCGATCCTTGATCTGTATGACGGTAAAATACCGGTGGAAAAGGATAAGGAGCTGATTCTGGTTCCAACAACCTGCGGAACGGGTTCTGAGATGACAAATATCTCGATTCTTGCATTAAACAGCAGAGGAACAAAAAAGGGACTGGCAAATGACGCGATGTATGCAGACGCTGCAGTTTTGGTGCCTCAGCTTCTGGAGAAGCTTCCGGACTATGTGTTTGCGACCAGCTCCATCGATGCACTCATTCATGCAATCGAATCCAGTCTTTCACCAAAGGGAAATGTGTACACCCGCATGTTTGGCTATAAAGCGATTGAGATGATCATAAAAGGCTATAAAGTGATCCGTGATGAGGGGATGGAGGCACGAAAACCGCTGCTCTCCGATTTTATGATCGCTTCCAACTATGCAGGTATTGCATTTGGCAATGCGGGCTGTGCAGCGGTGCATGCGCTGAGTTATCCGCTGGGTGCAACCTATCATGTGGCACACGGTGAATCCAACTATGCCATGTTTACAGGTGTGATGAAAAATTATATGGAGCTGAAAACAGACGGCGAGATTGCAAAGCTGAACAGATTCCTCGCGGATCTGTTGGAGTGTCCGGTGCGCTATGTGTACGAGGAACTGGAGAAGCTTTTAAATATTCTGATTCCCAAAAAGGCACTGCATGAGTATGGCGTCACAGAGGCTCAGCTCTCAGAGTTCGCGGATTCCGTGATGGAAAATCAGGGCAGACTCATGGCAAATAATTTTGTGGAGCTTGACAGAGAGCGCGTATATAAGATCTATAAAGAATTGTGGTAAAAAAAGGGACTGCCGCTTCGAGATTTATCAATTGTGAAAGCGACAGCCCGGGAACAAGCTGCCCGCTAAGCGGGTGGTCCTGGCTTAGAGGAACCTGCGGTTTTGAAATTCATAGCCGCAGAACCTCCCATTTTGAAGTTACATTCAATTTACGAAACAGATTTTGCAGATGTTTTTGCAGTGTATTTTCGCGGATGCCCAGTGCGTCCGCGATTTCCGCGTTTGATTCAAAAAGGTAGAGGTGTGAGAGGATTTCTGCTTCGCGTCCGGTCAGATGAAAGCGTTCTTTTAGTTCGTCCAGGTGCTTTTTGTCCGAAATATGTCCGGTGGGGTGCGGGCTTAATATGCGGTGCATGACTGCATTTAGGTGCATACCAAGTGCACGGATAAAAAACATGTCATCCGTTGTAAAGGCACCGTCGATGCTTGTGCGGTATAAGGTTAAAAGCCCGAGAAGTTTTCCTTCATGGACGATCGTGAACTGCATGTCATCGTATACATCAAATTTTCGGTAACAGTTCATGTAAAGTGGCGAATTCAGCCGTGTCTGCTCATCCAGGATTGCACTGGAACGCAGTAGTTTTGATTCTTTTGCATAGAGATTCCACATCATGTAATCAGCGTCCGGCTCATAGGCCAGATACGCTTCCTCGGCTTCCAGAAAAGCTTCCGGGTAGCAGATGGGATTGTACAGCGTCACATGCGCGGATGCGGGATCCTGATTTAATAAAATGCTGGCATAGCTGAAGGGCACAATGAGCTTCAGGCGCTGGAAAACGTTTTCCTTGATATCATCCAGGGAATTCCAGCTGTACATGTCGTAAATGAGGTCGTTGATGACCAAAAACTGATTTTTTTCCATGAAGTTCCTTCCGTTTTCGAAAACAGCCGTAAGGATGCGGCGTAAAAAATAAATATGTTTTGCTGTTGTATCTATTATAAAATAGGATCTGCTTAAAAACAAGTAGAAGTAATGCTTTATAATTAGAAAATGGATAAAAATGAGAATGGAAATCAGGGGTTTTTGATGTTAAACTAGAATCATCTCAAAAGAGTAGATACAAAGGCGTATCTGAGACAGAGAATCTGCCGCAGGTGCGCTTTACTTATTTTTTTATTATTTTTCGGTGCAGAGGCCTGGTGTCGGAGGATAATAACAAAAAAATCAAAGGATTTGATGACAACAGAAAGGAAAAGGGAAATACGACCCCGCAAAAGGTGAATATTATGGCGGATAAAAAACAGGTTATTGAAGATTTAAATAAAGTGATCGGACTCATCAAGCGTGATACAAAGGATATTACTCCTGAAGAGAAAAAAGAAATGGTAGCAGATACCATTAATTATTTTGACAACTATGTAAGTCCCGGATGGTTAAAGTATCGTAAGTCTGTATCTTCTGATTCAGAGGGCGGTGCTGTACTGGAGTGGTACGATGAAGGTGCTTACTGCTGCGGATTAAACGACGAGAAATTTATTGACTGTCTGGGCGGTTTCGGTATTTTTACCTGTGGCCACAGAAATCCGGAGATTCTGGATGTTGTAAAGGCACAGCTGGATCATCAGGCATTGCATTCACAGGAGCTGCTGGATCCGCTTCGCGGATATCTGGCAAAAGCAATGGCAGATATCACTCCCGGCGATCTTCAGCAGTGCTTCTTTACAAACGGTGGTGCTGAGGCAGTTGAGATGGCATTAAAACTTGCCCGTATCGCTACCGGCGGACGCTGGTACATCTCTACCGTAGGTGCATTCCACGGAAAATCAATGGGCGCGATCTCTATGGGTGGTAAGGGAACCTACCGTGTACCTTATACTCCAATGGTTCAGCAGGTACAGCATGTGGAATATGGTAATGCAGAAGATATCCGGAAAGCGATCCGGAATCTGCATGCAGTTGGCGAGAAAGTGGCTGCCGTTATCCTTGAGCCGATTCAGGGCGAGGCCGGTGTTATCGTTCCTCCGGAAGGTTATCTGGCAGAGGTACGTAAGATCTGTGATGAGACCGGTGTTGCACTGATCTTTGATGAGATCCAGACCGGTATGGGACGTACAGGTACGATGTGGCGCTGCGAGGCAGAGGGCGTAACTCCTGATATCATGACCTTCGGTAAAGCATTCGGCGGCGGTGTACTGCCGATCACCGGTATCATCTGCAGACCGAAGATGTGGACACAGGAACTGATCGATAACCCGTGGTTACTCGGTTCTCCTACCTTCGGCGGAAACCCGCTCTGCTGTGCAGCAGCGCTGGCAACCATTAAATACATGCTGGAGAATGATGTTCCCGGTATGTGTGCAAAGAAGGGTGAAGTATTAAAGGCAGGCTTACAGTCTTTGGCTGACAAGTATCCGGAGATCATTCAGGAAGTTCGTGGAATCGGTCTGATGCTTGCAGTCGAGTTCCATTCCTGTGAGCTTGGATACGAAACTTCCAAGGGTCTGTTTGCAAGAAAAGTCATGACTGCAGGAACACTGGTAAATGCAAAGACCATTCGTTTCGAGCCTACTGCTGTTTTGTCCGAGCAGGATATCAAAGATGTCATCAGCCGTATGGATGAGGCACTGGCAGATACAAAAAAAGCATTTAATTTATAAGAGATAAAGAAATGCAAAGGCGCATATCCCTTTTTGAGGGATATGCGCCTTTTGTTTTTCTATAAGCAAAAGGGAGGTCTGATACATGAACCTGAATCTGGGACTGGTTGCAATTTTTATCACATTGTGTATTATTATAGGAGCGGTTGTCACGAGACGATGCGTGGAGTGTATGATCGTTGGTTCTATGGTAGCGGCGATTTTTTTGAGCGGCACCGGTTTTCTCACTACATGGAGTGAATCACTTCAGAATATGCTGGCAGAGAACGTATGGGTTATGCTGGTATGTCTCTTGTTCGGAGGTCTGATCAGTCTGCTGACAGACTCAAAAGGAAGCTTTGGTTTCTCAAAGTACATATCGAAATACTGTAACAGCGAAAAAAAGACCCTGATGACAACTTTTATCATGGGTATTTTAATATTTGTGGATGACTATCTGAACGTGCTGTCCATCGGTGCCTGCATGAAAAAGATCAGCGATAAGCAAAAGCTTCCCCGCGAATCCCTGGCCTATATTCTGGATTCTACCGGAGCTCCCGTGTGTGTGTTACTCCCTTTCTCCACATGGGCAGTCTTTTATGCGAGTCTGTTTTATGAGCAGGAGAGCGTGCAGGCGATCAGCGGTGTCACCTCAGCAATGAGCGCTTATGTCAAGGCGATTCCCTTCTGCTTCTATCCGATCGTAGCACTGATTATTGTATTTCTTTTTGCGATGGGCTGGATGCCGAAACTGGGAGCAATGAAAAAGGCTTACAAACGTGTGGAGGAGACCGGAAAAGTGTACTCCGATGCCAGCAGAAAGTATAATCACGATGAGTATGAGGACGATGAGGATGGCAACATCTGGAATTTCCTGATTCCTATGGGTGTACTGGTCGGAGTAGCAGTTGTGACCGGAGATATCCTTGTGGCAGTCATCATCGCACTGGTTGTGTGCTTTGTGATCTATGTTCCCAGAAAGATCATTTCTGTAGACGGATTTTTAAGCAGTATGATCCGGGGCTTTGATGATATGATGCCGACATTAACGATGCTTCTTGTAACATTTGTACTTAAGGACATTTCCGGACAGATGGGAATGACAGAGTATATTATTGAACTGGCTGAGCCATTCCTGTTCGCTTCTATTTTCCCGACAATGGTATTTTTGCTGGGTGCAATCCTGGCATTTACCACAGGTTCAGACTGGGGAATGAGTTCCATTATCACTCCGATCGTGTTCCCGCTGGGCGCAGCGCTGGGTGCAAATCCGGTATTGATCATGGCAGCGGTCATCTCCGGCGGTACTTTCGGAAGCCATGCATGTTTCTATGCAGATGCAACGCTTTTGGCTTCGCAATCATCCGGTATTGAGAACATGGAGCACGCTCTGTCACAGCTCCCGTATGTTATCATTGCCAGCGTGATCTCAGTGGCATGCTTTACCGTAGCAGGTTTTGTTGTGTAAGTTCAGTTTTGGAGAGGAGAATCAGAGGATGGATAAATATGTGGTAACAATCACCCGTCAGTTCGGCAGTCTCGGACGACCGATCGCAAAGCGGATGAGTGAACTTTTAGGTATTGAGTATTATGACAGAGATATCGTGGATCAGGCGGCAGAAAAATTAAAACTTCCTGTGTCAATCATTCATCAGGAGGAAGAAAAGGCGGCAAAGCAGACAATCAATCCGTTTTCACGCATGCAGTTTCCACTTGGAAAGGGAACAAATGCGACACAGGATAAGATCTTTGAGGCGCAGGAAAATATTATCAAATTTCTTGCAGAAAAAGATAACTGTATCATTGTCGGACGCTGTTCTGATTTTATCTTAAGTGAAGTGGAGCGCAGTATGCATATTTACATTTATGCATCCTATGAAGCACGGTTAAAGCACTGTATCGAGGATCTGAACATGGACGAGGCAGAGGCGAGACGCATGATGAAATGTGTTGATGAGGCTCGTGATTCTTATCATATGCAGTATGCCGGTTATCTCCCGGACGACAAGCGTCACAAGGATATCCTGATTGACAGCAGTCTGTTCGGTGTAGAGGGAACTGCGGAGTTCCTGGCAGAGGCAGTAAAACGGAAATTTGAATCCGCATAAGAAAGGAGGAAATCAAAAATGGTGACAAAAAAATTATTTATTGACGGTGAGTGGGTAGACGGCAGTGAAGGAAAAACTTTCCAATCCATCAATCCCGCAACCGGAGAAGTGATTGCAGAAGTAGCGGAGGCATCGATCGACGATGCGCGCAGAGCCATCGCGGCAGCAAAAAAGTCCTTTTATGAAACGAGAGAGTGGCGTGATATGGATTCACAGACACGGGGTGATATGCTCCTTAAGATTGCGGATGCGATTGAGGAGGCAAAGGATGAGCTGGCAAGATTGGATGCCATCGATATGGGTAAGCCATTGCGTGAGGCAGAGTGTGATGTGGATGATGCAGTTCACTGCTATCGCTACTATGCGAGTCTGATCAAGGCGCCGTATGGTGGATGCTATGATGTAAACTCCGGTTTTGGACAGATGCACAGCTACACTGTACATGAGCCGGTGGGAGTATGTGCAGAGATCACACCCTGGAATTATCCGTTTTTGATGGGTGCATGGAAACTGGCTCCTTCCCTGGCAGCAGGAAACAGTGTGGTATTTAAACCTGCGACGGTCTGTGTGCTGTCCTGTATTAAGATGTTTGAGATCTTTGAGGCATGCGGAATGCCCAAAGGAGTTGTAAACCTTGTCATGGGACCTGGCGGAACCATTGGAAATGAGCTGGCAGGAAATAAAGATGTAGATATGGTAACCTTTACCGGAAGTACCGAGGTGGGACAGTCCATCATGCGTCAGGCAGCAAATAATGTGAAAAA